>DICM01000039.1 GCA_002416285.1 Caryophanales bacterium UBA5026 | reverse complement strand
GTACTTGACAGGTACTAGTATCGGATTCATTCTTTATTTTACATCTATAATCCCATAATCGTCATCTTTCCTTCGATAAACTACTGAAACACTTGATGTTTCAACATTTTTAAATACATAGAAGTCATGTCCAAGTAGATTCATTTGTAGAATTGCTTCTTCTTCATCCATCGGTTTCATTTCGACTATCTTTCTCTTTACTATGTTATTTTCTTTTCGTTCTTCTTCTGTTGTTTCAAAATCAACAAACATTGGAATAGTTGGTTCAGCCTTTCTTTTTAATGAACGAGTTTTATTCTTTCGGATTTGTCTTTCAATTTTTTCCAAAACAAGGTCAATTGCTGCATATAAATCCTTATTGCGCTCTTCACCTCTTATAATTCCCTGCTTGATTGGAATGGTGACCTCAATTACTTGGTAAATGCCACTAATACGTATCACTACATTAGCAGTTAATTCATTAGGATTTTCAAAATACTTGCTTAGTTTTCCGATTTTTTCTTCAATATAGGTGCGAATTGGTCCTGTAACATCAATATGACTACCTCTAATATTAAATTTCATAACATCATTCCTTTCTACTGTAATTATATCATAATTCATCTTAAATTTGTTTTAATCACATAATTTCACAAATTTTTAAAAGAAAAAAACTACACTAAAGTAGTTTTGATTTCAACAACATTTTTCGCTTGTAGACCTTTATCAGTACGAACAAGTTCAAATTCAACATATTGACCTTCAACTAGAGTTTTAAACCCTTCTGATAGGATTGAAGAATAGTGGACAAAAATATCTTCATGATTGTCGTATTCGATAAAACCATACCCTTTATCGTTATTGAACCATTTTACTTTGCCTCTCATAACATCCATCTCCCTTCTAGATTCTCTCTGCAATATTTTTTGCATATTGCTTACACTTTTACTATACTCCTTTTCGAGGTTACAGCAACAAATTCAATCCTAAAAAATTCGACACAATTTGCTGCATTTAAATCCCATTACTTCAAACAGGACAAGTCAAATGTACTAAAATTCCTACCCATTTACAATAAAATTTGCTAGTTCTGTATTAAATTACGTCTCAAACGTTCAATTGTACGCAATAAGAAATCACCCATAGCATTTAGTTCTTTAACTAGTACATCTCTTGGAAAGTGTCATTTTTTCGTTTTTAAATATGTTATGATATGTTCGTAAAAGTGAGGTAGTAGTATGAAGCAGAAATTTCTAGATTTTTGTCTAAACTTAATTCATCAAGCTCACCCAGAGTATAATCAAACCGAAATAGATGAATTGAATTATGGACTTGAAGGTTTCTACTTAACAATTACCAAAATGATAGTGATTGTAGGATTGGCAATTTTTCTTAATTGCCTTAAGGAAACTTTATTACTATTGTTATTATTTAATATTTTAAGGACAACTGGTTTTGGTTTGCATGCATCCAAAAGTTGGATATGCTTACTTTCTTCCTCTTTCGCATTCTTATTTGGTCCTTTTGTAGCAAAAATATTAACGATACCCTTTTACACGAAATTAATTTTAGGGATTATTGGGATTTTGCTCACTTATGCATATGCACCGGCAGATACTGAAAAAAGACCACTCATCAAAAAGAAAAAACGTGATCTTTACAAGTTTATTACTACAATTAGTTGTATTGTATTGGTATCTCTTATGTTATTCACAAAGAATGAATTAATTTCTAATTTAATATTAATTGCAATTTACATTGAAATAAGTTTTATTCATCCTTGGACATACAAACTATTCCATTTTCAATACAACAACTATCGGCACTATCACTCGCCTTCGTTAGAGCAGAATTGAAATGGGTTAAGCAACTAGGTTGTTTAATTATAAATGTTTGAATAAGGAGGGATTTTATGTTAAACATTTTCGGAAACATCATTGGAAAGGTAGCAAAGATTTTTGCTAAAGCAGGATCAACTGCATGCGTAATTATTTGGTTTGACGAGCCTGTTGCACCAGCATCTATAATTGAAAAATAAAAGTGAGTTTAATACTCATTTTTATTTTGATTATGAATAATCAAACGTTGTACATAAAAGCGACCATTAACTTCTCTACTTTGTGATAAATATTTGTTTTTTGCCAAAATATCACGAACTAAAGAAAGACCAAAGCCACGATTTAATCCTTTTGTTGTATATCCATCATTTTCCATACTTGAAGGGTCTAAACTTCCACTATAAGTATTAGAAAAACTAAAAACAAGATTCCCCTCATCAGAACTGATATCGATGGTGAATGACTTTTGTTGCGCAGTTTTGGCAGCTTCTGCTGCATTATCTAAATAAACACCTATTATACGACTAATATCACGAAGATTTTCGTCACATATTTTCCACATTTTTTCATCTTCCAATTGATTGTCAACACTAACAAAAATATTAATATTATTTTTTTCCATTTCTTGTACTTTATAATAAATAAGCCCCTTTAAACCACCTTCTGGAACATTTTTTAATTGCCCGAAGAGTTTCATTTTCTTATCAGCTGTTTCTATCTTTAATTGGTCATTTATGTATTGAATTGTTTTTTTATCTTCCGGCTTTATCATTGAACGAATCAAAATTAATTGATTCTTGTACTCATGTTGTTGCTTGCCTCGATCGGTTATCACTTTTTCATATATTTTAATATAATCCATTAATTTATCGTAAGCGTCTATTATACGATTGTTATTAGCTTTTTGAACAATTAATATGATAACTAGTGCAATTACTCCAAAACTAAAAACATTATTGGCAATAAAAACAGAAAAATTATCTACACCATTAAAATTTTCGCCAAGTAGCACTAACGAGCAATATAATCCTATAATTGTTATAATCAATACGGTCATAAAATCTTTGTTTGAATACCAATGAATTATTCTTTGATATAATTTCTGTATAGCAGGAATACTTAAAAAAAGCACATACATTATCAATATTAACGAATTAACTTCTATGACATTTCCTACAGTACTACTACCAGTATCCATTGGGATTTGGAAGAAAATAGTCTGTCCAACTACAATTATTACCTCTGCTATTGCACAACTCAAAAACAGCAAAAGAGTAATCATTAGATTTCTAGTTATGCTTTGACGAAATATTATTGCATAGGTCATAACTTCCATGATAAATTTTAACCAAAATCTAAGGTCAGATGTAACATTTAAAACTAAAAACGAAGTAAATAATGCACTTATTACTAAAATTAAAATACTTGGAACAACATCTTTCCAAGATTTTGCGTTAATTTTAACTTGCCCTATTTTATAGTAGAAATAAGTAATTGCAACATTATACAATAAATCGAATAATATTAAACTAATCGATACTGCTGACATACTCCTTCAATCCCTTCTTTTTATCCCGTGCGAGAAGATAGGTACTTTCACCAGTATCAAAGGTGATAATTCCCTCTTTCCAGTTTACACTGGTGATTTTCTCTGTATTTACCAAACAACTGCGATGCGAACAGAAAAAACGATCATCCAGTTCTTCAATCATTTCTGTTAAAGACTTATTGACAGAAATCTCATTATAAGTAGTTTTTATAACACATTTACGATCAACAGAATCTCTCGAGACATATAAAATGTCATCAAGATAAATCCGATGACTAATTCCTGCGCTGTCATAAGAAAATACTTTTTTTTGATTTATTTTCTGAATCGCTTTTAATAATACTTTTTCCAAATTTTCTTCACAATCATCAAACTTTGATATAAAATCAAGCAACATAATATTTGCTTTTAAAGCATCATATCCTAGTTCTGAATGTGATGTTACAAAGATAATAATACTATCCCAATCTGATTTTCGAATCTTTCTAGCAATATCAATACCAGAAGCACCGGTTTTCATTTCTATATCTAGAATATATATTTTAGAGGACACATCACTACGAATAAACTTTTCAAAGTCTACATTATAACCGTTAAATTCTTTTATTTCACATTCTATATTGCGTTTTGTCTTTATTTTTTTAATACTCTTAATAATTCTTTGACGAAAAAATGATTCGTCATCACAAACAACAAAATGAATCATAATATCCTCCTTGCTAACCGGTATGCAAAAGGTTAATCTACTTTCGTTTATATTACCATAATTTTACAATTTTTGCAATATGGATTTCTTCCATAACAAAAAAAGGCTACTTCTTTTTCGCCTTTTCAATTCGTATTACACGATCATTTAATTTTTGATTATATAATCTATTCATACACTTATCTAATGATTCATTTTTAACATCCATAAATGTAAATTTTGATACAATATCAATATTTTGAAAATGTTCTTTTGGAATATCTGTCTTTTCCTTTAAAAAATCTAGAAGTGTCCCTCTCTTCAAATGATCCAATTTACCAATCGTCAAAAACACTCTTGTAAATCCTGGGATTTTTCGACTTCTTGCATCCTCTTTGATATGAAGTTCTTTTGCAAAATTAGATCCTATTTCTTGCTCTAATAATAAATGTAATAAAGATGATGCATATTTGATCAATTGATCTTTATTAAAATCACGTACATATTCAAGTGCATCTTTATATTTATCACTTTCAATAACTTCCTCTATTTGATTAAATACTTTTTCTCTTTTTGCTGTATATATTTCCTCTTTGTTTGGAAATTCTTTTTTTTCTATTTTACAATTTGCTTTGACTTCGACATCTTTTAAGAATGCAACACCACCTGGAGTTACTAGGCTAATTGCCTCTCCTGACTCTCCAGCACGTCCCGTTCGACCAATTCTATGAATGTAAGATTCAATATCTTGTGGTAAGTTATAATTTACGACTAAATCGATATGATCGACATGGATACCACGAGCAGCAACATCAGTTGCAATTAAATATGTAAATCCATTTTCTTTAAAGCGATTCAACGTTTGAATACGCATCGCTTGGGAAATATCTCCATGCATTGCTTCTGCACTATAATTTCTAGCAGACAATGCAGTCAATAATTCATCTACTTCGCTTTTTCTCTGACAAAATATAATTGCCCTTTTTGGACTTTTTAAATCTAAAATACGGCAAAGAGCCTCTATTCTAATTTTTTCATTCACTACATAATAATTTTGAATGATATTAGCAGCAGTTTTACTTGTTGATTCAATAACGATATGTTGATAATCAGGCTTCATATAATTTGATGCTAGTTTAAGAATAGCGTTTGGCATAGTAGCCGAAAATAATAATACTTGTTTTTCCGTTCTGGTTTTTTCAAAAATATATTTAATATCCTCTTCAAAACCCATATTAAGCATTTCATCAGCTTCATCTAGGACAAAATATTCTAATTGATCTAATTTAAGTACTCTTCTTTTCATTAAATCCATGATTCTACCTGGAGTTCCGACAACAATATCAACACCCTTTTTCAAAGCACGTGTTTGTAACTCGATACTAGATCCTCCAAATACAGATAAAATATGGAAATGATGAGAGCGGTTTAATGCTTCAAATTCTTCACTAATTTGAAGTGCCAATTCTCGTGTTGGTGCAATGATAAGTGCTTTAATAACATTATCTTTTACATCTATCTTTGATAGAATACTTGCTGCAAATGCAAGGGTTTTTCCTGTTCCGGTTTGGGCTTGTCCGACCACATCATATCCATCTATTATAAGTGGGATTACTTCCTTTTGAATTTTACTTGGTTCTTGATATCCAAGTGTATCAATTGATGTTAATACATGTTTCGAAAGTCCCAATTGTTTAAATGTTTCGTTTAACATAATTCTTCCTCTTTCCAATGACAATTCATTATAATATAGTTTGGATAAAAATGCAAATAAAATAATTAACTTAAACTAAATTAATCTTTTCTTTTCGACAATCTTTTTATTGACAATCATACTATTAATGCTTACAATAGTCAGTAATGATGTAATTATATAAAGGAGAATTTATGAATCATAAAAAACAAAATGAGATTTTGTCTAAAATGTTAAAGAGATTCGAGTACGAGTACGAGATCTTTTGTCCTACTGCTTATTGGAAGAAATTAACTGATGAAGAGCTCCGGCAGAGATTATTTCCTTCTAATTTTAGTGAGGAAAATTATTTGATTAAAGTTCCCACCACTGAGGAAGCTGACATGATTGAATGGCAATCCTTTATTTCAGAGAAAAAAATAAAGTTACCAAAAAATGAGCATCCTATGTTTTATGTTACCAGCTCTTCTCTTTCTCTAGAAGAATTTCAGCAATATTACCGAGAAAGAAATCTCCAAATGGAACATAATATTGTAACCTATATGGATATGATTGCAAAATTTGATGAGCCAATGCCAAAATTTACACTATCAAATGATGAACTATGCATATATGAAAATTATCATGATTTAAGAATAGCAATTCCAAAAGAGAAATTAAAGCAACAAAGAAAACTATTAAAACAAATATTTAGCAAGACAAAAATAAAAGATCCTGATTATCAGAATGATTTATTTATTGCATATTACGTGGATAAAAACTATGGTGATCCATATTCAAGATCTTCTGATAATGAATGGCGCGGAAATTTATATTCTACATTGAAACAAGTTTCAATTTGTCAAGGAGATTCTAAATTTTGGCGTTATAACATGCTAAACATCTGTGACTATAACAGCGAGCAACGAAAGATCATTTTTGATATGATTAAAAAATTAAAAAACGAGATGCAAGAATATCCTATTGAAAATCAAATCGCATTGTTTATGAATTTTTTCCCAACTTTGTTTGAGATTTATAACGAAAATACACAACAACTTGATTTGTCGCAATTAGCAGGTGATCTAGGAAAACAAATAAAGAAAACTTATCAAGTACCAAAGAAACCAAAGAATACAGATTAATATATATTCTTTTCAAACAATTAATTAACACAAACAACCCACATATAAAATATATGTGGGTTTATTTCTATTAATCTTCTACTTGATATACTTCTCTTTCAATTCTTTCCAATATTCTAGGATCTTTGAAAAAAGGAAGATATTCTGCTAATCTTTTTTTGTTTAATAATTTAGCGAGCCGTTGATAACTTTTGATAATTTGTTTATAGGTATTATATTCAATATTGGTTTTATTACGGACAACATCAATTAATAATCGCTCCAAATCATAAATTTGAATAGCAACATTTTGAAATGTAATTGTGTTAATACCTAAATAATAAAGTGTGTCAGTCATGAATATCTGCTTAATATTTTCCTCTTTCATTTTACGATCTTTCTGTTTTGTGGCTACCTTATATATACTTGGTTCCTCTTTTAAAAGTCCATAGCAATAACACGCTGTTTCCAATGTAAATACAGCATTAGGATGCTTTCTTGCAATATAATCAAAATAGTTATACTCTTTAGTCGTAGAATATACACCCTTTTGAATCATATAGAGTTCCCCAACTTCTACCTTCTTTTTTATCTGATAGTCACTCAGTCCGCTTTTTGCTAACACATTATATAGATATATCATAAAACCACCCACTTACATTATATTACTATATTAAATATATTTCAATCTATCACCGACATTTAATATAACAATTAATTCGCTTTTTTTCGACATTTACACTCCACCGATAATTCCCTTTTTTCTTAAATACAGTTTTCTACACCAATCAAATGGAATTACTGTAAAAGCAAATAGAATCATTATCTGTAATTCCTTTAGAGTTAATCCTGAGGTTCGGAACAATTCCCCACCATAATAAATAAGAGTTAATTGAACGATTGCAATAAATATTATGATTGCCAGGAAAACTCTATTTTTACGAATGTTAGCTAATAAATTTAAACGATGTGTCCGAGCATTAAAGCTATTAAAAATATCAATAAATATGAATAATCCAAAAAATGCTGTTAAGAATTCTGATTCATTACAGTCAAACCAGATTTTAATGATCGGAAGTTTTAAAAATATAATACAAAGAATAGAAGAATAAAACCCGGTTAAGAAAATTTGATGAAGCATATAGCGATTAATAATTGACTCATTTTTTGCTTTTGGCTTTTCTTTCATATACTCCAAGAGTGGTGGTTCATATGCAAAGGCAAGTCCAGCAAGAGTATCCATAACCATATTAATCCAAAGCATCTGAATTACTGTAATTGGGGTATCAATTCCAAGAAAAGGACCTAAAATAGATAAACTCATGGCGCACAAGTTGATGGTTAATTGAAGGATGATAAATTTTCGAATGCTCTTAAATATCGTTCTACCGAACAAAATAGCTTTGGAAATAGATAAAAAATTATCGTTTAAAATTACAATATCAGCGGCTTCTTTTGATACTTCTGTTCCACTTCCCATTGCAAAGCCAACATCGGCTTTTTTTAAAGCAGGGGCATCATTTACCCCATCACCAGTCATTCCTACAACTAAATTAAGTTCTTGAGATAATTTTACGAGCCTGCTTTTATCCTGAGGCAATGAGCGAGCTACAATTCGAAGATGAGGAATTAGTTGTTTTATTTCCTCATCTGATTTTTGGTTTAACTCCTCACTTGTAAGAACAATATCGTTTTTTCGTTTTAATAAACCTATTTCCTTCCCAATCGCCATAGCAGTTTCTTTATTATCACCAGTAATCATAACTGTTTGGATATGAGCTTGCTCTACCAGGGATAATCCAACCTTCGCTTCTTCACGAACTTCATCCTTAATGAGTACAAATCCAACGAAAACAAGATGATCGAAGGTCTTATCCAAGTTGACATTTTCATTAATAGCAAAAGCGAGTACTCTAATTCCTTTTTTTGTTGCTTCTTCTATTTTTTGCTCCACTTTTCGTTTGTCTAAAAATAAAGATAATTTTCCAAATTCATTGTAATAATGTGTACAATAAGGAAGTATTTTTTCTGGGGCACCTTTAATCAATTTCATTCGATAATCAGTTTCTACAGTAGTAATGGAATACTTATCCTTACTATTGAATGGGACTGTCTCTAATTTTTTTACAGGAAAAGAGGGGCGTGTTCTTAAAAAGTTTAGTAAAGAACGATCTGTAATATTGCCTCCTACTACTTTTTTCTTATCGACATCATAAGTACTCGCATTATTCATAGTAATGGATAAACGAACTTTATCACAAAACTTTGGAGACAACATCAATTCAGATTCAGTTCGATAACTTTTTAAATTTCCGCTTAAAAATTCGGTCACTTCTAATTTTCCTTTGGTAATTGTTCCAGTCTTATCTGAAAATAGAATATTAATACTCCCAGCTGTCTCAATTCCAACTAATTTCCGGACCAAAACATGATCTTTTAACATTCGTTTCATATTTGACGATAATACGAGTGTAATCATCATCGGAAGTCCCTCTGGTACTGCAACAACAATAATTGTTACAGATAAAGTTAAAGCATATAAAACATGACCAATTAAAAGTGGAAAATTACTAAGATCGGCTATTACTCGGGTCCACTCAAAATTGTTATGAATTACAAATACCGAGAACAGATAAGAAAGTGAAACCAGTACCGCTCCAACATAACCAATTTTACTAATCGTTTGAGCTAATTGGCGAAGTCTTAATTTCAGGGGGCTCTCAGGCTGTTTTTCTTGAATTTCACTTGCTAGTTTACCGTAAAAAGTGTGGTCTCCTACTTCTTTAACCAGCATTAAAGCCTCTTTTGAATATACTACTGTTCCTCTAAATAATTGGTTTTTTTTGGTAAGAACACCATCTTTGGTCGGTTCCTTGTAAGCCTCTTTTGTTTCTCCATTTAATGAAGACTCATCAACAGTTAACTCCCCTTCAATAATAATTCCATCCGCAGGAACACGATCTCCTGCAGCTAATAAAACAATATCTCCAACAACAACATCATCGATTGCTATCTCGACTATCTTATTGTTACGCTTAACACGACATTTGATTTTTGCCGACTCTTCTTGTAATTTAGCAAAAGCTTTTTCACTTCCATATTCAGAGATAGAGGATATGAAAGATGCTACAAAAATGGCAATTACAATACCAACGGTTTCATACCAATCAAAATTTTGGATTAAAAAAATTGTTTTAATCCCTAGTGCAATCAATAGGATTCGAATCATTGGATCACCAAAACTAGATATCAAAAGTCCAATAAATCCTTCTTGCTTTTTACTAGTAATCACATTAGATCCATTTTGCTCACGACTTTTTATTACCTCTTTATCTGTTAATCCTATTCCAATGTATTTCTGCTTCATAGTCGCCCTCCTATAGTAACACTATATTAATCGAGATTTCTGATTAGCTCATGTATCATTCGACAATTTTTCTCAAAAAAAAGGCATATAGCCTTTATACTCCAAATAGTGGTAAAACATTTGCAAGAATCGCACAAATAGCAATTCCTATTACTGTTGGAATCAGTATTGAAACAAGTGTCCACTTCCAACTACCTGTTTCCTTTTTTATAGTTAAACAAGTTGTCGAACAAGGGAAATGTAATAAGCAAATAATCATAGTAGAAAGAGCTGTTATCCACGTCCAACCCTGATCTAGAAGCAATAATTTTAAATCATTTAAATTATCAAAATCAATTAATGTTCCAGTTTTTAGATAGATCATTAGCATGATTGGCATGACGATTTCATTGGCTGGAAATCCTAATAAAAATGCGACTACAATAGCGCCATCTAAGCCAATCCATTTCGCAAATGGATCAAAGAAGGTTGACAAAGATATAAGAAGACTAGTATCTCCGATATAGGTATTTGCTAAAACCCAAATTAATAGTCCAGCTGGTATTGCAACTACTAATGCCCTTCCAAGAACAAATAAAGTTCGGTCAAAGATGGAGCGAATAATCACTTTTCCAATCTGTGGTCTTCGGTATGGTGGAAGTTCTAAAGTAAATGATGATGGTATTCCTTTTAAAACATATTTTGATAAAAGCTTTGATACAATAAACGTCATAAGAATACCAAAGAGAATAATGACTGTTAAAATAGAGACCTTAATAAGTGAACTCAATCCATTTCCAGTTCCAGCAAAGAACATCGTAATAATCGCTATTAGGGTCGGAAATCTACCATTACATGGAACAAAATTATTAGTTAAAATGGCAATTAATCTTTCTCTTGGTGAATCAATAATTCTCGTACCTGTAACTCCGGCTGCATTACAGCCAAATCCCATACACATTGTTAAAGATTGTTTTCCACAAGCATTACATTTTTTAAATCCATGATCTAAATTAAATGCAATCCTTGGTAAAACACCTAAGTCTTCTAGTAAAGTGAATAGCGGGAAAAAAATTGCCATCGGTGGAAGCATAACGGCAGTAACCCAAGTAACGACTCGATATACTCCTTCAATCAGTAGATCATGTAACCAACTAGGTGGCGAAAAGAAATTTACAAAATTAGAAATATATTGTTCTAACCATGTAAAGAATTCAAATAATTTTCCAGAAGGATAATTTGCTCCTTCAATGGTAATCCAGAAGATTGCCATTAAAAGGAGAATCATAATAGGAAATCCGGTCCATTTATTAGTTAGTATTTTATCGATTTTCCGATCTTTCTTCTGGTAATCAGTATTTGTAAACTGAACAACTTGTTTTGCTAGAAATTCAGCAATTCTTACAGTTTTTCCAACTGTTTTTTCTTTCAGCTTTAAAACATCAATTCCATTTTCTTCTAGTTTTATTCTCTCCTCCATAATTATCGTTTGTAGTGAATCTGATATTGTAAAATCAATACTATCATTTAATGATTTTACTAAACTTTGATCATAATCTAATAATTTTAAGGATAACCAATCTTTATTTATATTTTTGGGAAGATCATTTATTTCCCTGGCAATCCGTCTTCTGGATGATTCAATATCTTTTCCATACTCGATAGGAAAATTTTTATCACTCTTTGATTGGCAAACTTGAGCAACCGCATCCATCAACTCATTTAAACCTTTTTTTGAACGTGCACTCGTTCCTACTACGGGAACTTCTAATAATCGTTCTAATCGATCTAAATCTATTATTATTCCCTTTTTGATTGCTTCGTCCATTAAATTGACGCAAATTACAACTTTATTGGTAACCTCTAATACTTGCAATGCTAAATTCAAATTTCTTTCTAAACATACCGCATCACAGACTACTACTACAGCATCATATTCCTTAAAACAGATAAAATCTCTGGCAATCTCTTCCTCTTCTGAATGAGCGATTAAGGAATAAGTTCCTGGTAAATCATATATTTTATATTCCTTTTTCCTAAAATTCGTAATTCCTTCGGCATTTTCAACTGTTTTTCCAGGCCAGTTTCCGGTATGCTGTTTCATCCCAGTCAGGGCATTAAATACAGTACTTTTGCCAACATTGGGGTTTCCTGCTAAAGCGATTGTATTCATTCTACCACCTCAATTTGAATCCCTCTCGCATCATCATTACGAATAGCAATTATTGCTCCTTTAATTTCATAAGCGATCGGATCCCCTAAAGGGCTCTTTAAAACACTTTTTACAAGACTATCTTTAATTAGACCAATATCTAGAAGTCTTCTTAACATTGAATCTTCTGTATTGATTTCTTTTACACGACCTATTTTGCCAATTGGCAATTCATCTAGTGTGCATGTTTCCACTTTCTCACTTCCTCATCTAGAGTTTCCTACGACTAACTCTAATATCAATATATGAAATAAGGAATAAATGGCGATTAATTTTTCACATTTTTTTTAAAATAGTTCATAGGATAAAGTAGAAACAGGTGAACTATGGATACAAGAGATGAATTTCACACTTTAAATGGATATCGTTTATTAAATGACTCCCATCTAACGGAATCGATGGAAGATTATTTAGAAATGATCTTTCGCTTGAAAAATAATAATGTGGAAATATCAATTAAGAATATTGCGGAGAAATTACATGTAAGGCCTTCTTCTGTAAGTAAAATGTGCAGGAAACTTTGTGATTTCGATTATCTCTCATTTGAAAAATATGGTGCTATCTCTTTAGCAGAAAAGGGGATAGAGATTGGTTCTTATTTATTTTGGAGGCATACTCTACTAGAAAGATTATTAAAAAAAATCAATGATAAAGATTTTTGCTTAGAACAAGTAGAAAAAATTGAGCATTTCATCGATGATATTACTTTACATAATTTAGAGAGATTCTTATTAGTAATTGAAAAGGATGTATTATAAACTTAAATTTTTATTATTACTTTAGATAAAAAAGCGTTCAGTTTAATCTGAACGTTTTTTTCATTATCTATACCTATAGAATATATTCTGATTATTAATAACGTTTACAACTGCTCGGAACGTCCCATTACTAGTTGGTCCACCAGTTGTTCCTCCATAAAAGTAAAATAACCCAGCAAAACCTCTATTCGTATTGATTCCTCCTCGAATAAACCATGGTCCTACAGTATTAGGCATAAGAGAATAATCATTATTCCATGAATTTGTGTTTGGCTCTTCTACTGATGAGCTAGTTTCATAAATCGCATCACCATAATAATTTTTATTAATTTCATAATTTGGTGATTGCTCGTCAACACTACCCTTTAAATAAACGTTTTTATATTTATCACTCGCATTTATTATGCTACTACCAAATGTAGGGAGACTGCTATTATCATTGTCTATATACGCACTTGTAAACTCCCAAGATCCTCCACTCATATCATAAACACCATATAAATTTCCTGTAGTGCTAGCTTGTTGCCCATTTGTCGTATTGTACGGATATGGACAACCGTTAAAAGGAGCACCACTTACAGATTGTCCACCACAACCCGTTATTGAATCCTTACTTGCATTTACCCATACCTCAGTATTTCTTCCATAGTTTGAATACGTTAAATACGCGATAGCTCCCCACTCTAAATTGGTTATTAAGTGAGTATCTACCTCATTCCCATTCCAACCATATGAGACATTATCTTTCATATTAAAAGAAACATTATAGGCATTTCCTATCATGACAAATCGCCATGAACTTACATTTGGTACAAAGCTAGCCATTAAGTTGTCCTTATTACAGTTCGCAACACTTGGAGATGTATTGCATGAATCATTTTGATTAGCAATACTTGCTTCGTATTTTGCTACCCAGTAACCAAGTTCTCCATCTTCTTTAAAAGAAGGATGAGTAAAATAATGCATACTTGTATCTTTTACTCCTGCTATATATCCACTCGTTTCAATCTTTGTGCCATCAGGAGTTTCATTCGATGTTCCCTTTAAAAACTTTACATCAATTGCTCCAGTTGAGGTTGTTGTATGATATCCGCTAGTAATCTTGTAGGCATATCTCGGTATCCAAACAAAGTAGGATCCATCTTTCGTTTTTACATTAGCCCACTTTTTATTGGTATAATCATACCATTCTGGATCATCCACTGTTGTTTCTACCTCATTATTATCGCTATCCCATTTAATTGGCGTCATTCCTTCACTTAACTGTGGAATATTGACACCTTTTAACTCATCAAATGCAACTTTTTCAACGACTGATTCACATTTCACTTCTGTCTTTTCACTATTGATCTTAGCTTTTCCATTTTGATAGTCCACTATATAATGTTCAAATTGAAAAGACCCGCTTTCTACATTTCCATTTTTAATAATTACACAAGCAGCAAGTGGAGCTTTTCCTTTAAAAGAAACATCTTTAAATGCAGTTAAATCATAGGTTCCATCCTTTTTTAAAGTTGAATCTTTCTGATTAATTATATTTAGTAAATCATAGTGTTCAATGGCATCAATATATCCATAGGCACTATTTTCCACTGAACCTTTTTTGGCACTATCAATCACTCCCAAAATCATTGGCGTTGCAATAAGTGCAATGAGTGCTAAAATGATAATTACAGCTAACAACTCAATTAACGTAAATCCTTTTTTCATTTTATTTATTCCTCCTATTTCACAACACAAAAAAGAACTTCATCTTTAAATCAAGTTCCTTTAACATGAATACTATGTTTATTTGGTAGATTCATTTCTACCAAAAATTTTAGTTCATAAACCATGGCTATTCTTCTTCCTAGTTTTACTATTCTCTTTCATTTTAGCATATAGTTTACTTTTGTTCAAGGCAATTAAGAGTTTTTACTAGAATTTTGTCGAAAATGTTTATACTGAATGCCAACTAGGAAGAATATTAATAATAATCCTATAATTCACGAGATTATAGATAGTTTACAAAGTTTTAGAATAGATATTTCTAGGTCCTCTCTTCAAATCCAATTTACCAATCTTAGTAAAATCACTTTTTAATAAATTTTGAATGGAGAGAAGATTATCGGGATGAACAGTTGATACTGCATATTCATAATGTTCCTGGCGTGCTAACTCATCTAAATCTCTATTTATTTCACGTTGTAATCCATTACCAGTATAGTTAGGATGAACCATTTGTGGGCCATAATCGACAACCTCGTTTATAGAAAGATGCGAAAGTCCAAACTTTTCCAAATCCTTTTCTCTAGCAGGAATTAACATACCTGCTCCAATAAATTCCTCATGATATGTATAAATAAGTATATGGCAATTATGATTCAACATGGTCTCATAATCTGCTTTTGAAAAGTCTCCTAACCATTCAGGATGTTCCATATTTGCTTTTACGATAGACACCAAATCTAAATAAAGGTCTAACTCAGAAGATACTAATAAATGCTTTTCCAATAAATCAAAATTAATTTTATTCTTCAAAAGAATTTCACCTTACCTTTACGAGTTGTTCATCAAGAATAGAATAGAGATAGAGATCTATATTTTTTGTCGTTTTTGTTTTTAAATATTGATAATAGCCATTTAATTGCTCGAGATATGCCTCATCAACTACATTTTTTAATTTGTAATCAACAAGTGCGAAATGATCTTCATATTCCAGTAATAAATCAATGATTCCATGTAGTTCATCACAATAAAATTCATATTCTTTATAACTAGCTGTTGGAGTACTTGAAAATAATTCAGTCGATAAAAAAGCCTTTATTTTCTTTTTTTCAACTTCTGACATAAATTCATAATTCGGTGTTTGAAAATCAATTTGTTCCAAAAGTTGATGAAATCTCCGCCCAAATTTCATATTCTCTTCTTCTTCTCTAGAAATAAAACTAAGTACTTCTTTTGAAAATGAGTGTGCATCAGACAATTCTATCTCCAAGTTAACTTCTTTCACTTGATATGGATCTACTTTCTCACGAACGATTTGATTAATCTTTGTTGTTCCTCGATATTCTTTTGTCAATTGTAATTTATCTAAATCAATCTTCTCAATATAATTTTCGATAATAGGATATACAGAATATAACATATCAGCAAAGCTTCTATAATGTAACCGTGTGTTATAATCTAAATTACTATTATGATCTGTTTCTGGTAATAATAAAATTATTTTTTCTTTACTTCTTGTTAATGCGACATAAAATAATCTTATCTTTTCAGATATTTCCTCTTTTAATGAGGAATTTTTTAGTAAATCTTTGACAACTGTCGTTCCAATACCATCCTTTAATATCGGTAGAATCATACCATAATTTGGATCAAACAGAAATCTCTCCTTTAAATCACTCATATTAAAAGTAGATTTTAAACCACTAAAATAACAGATTGGATACTCTAATCCTTTGGATTTATGAATTGTCATAATTTTAACACTATCTCCTAAATCCGTATTTAGTGAATATCGAATATCTTGTTCTTCTTCCTTTAATTGAACAAAGTAATGAATGAAATCATAGATATCATAGCCGGAAGAAGTAAGAGAATCTGCAATTCCATAGAGGTAATCAAACCGAATCATACTCTTTTCTACATCACCAACTGTAATAATCTTTTCATAAAATTGAAACTGTTTTAAAACGATTGTCAGCAATCGATGATTATCCAAATCATCTAATTGATCAGCAATATCTTTTGCTAGTTTATATAACTCTGTTTCATATGTTTTTCGCATTACAATCCAATTAAAAATAGCTTCATCCTCATATCGAAATAGATAACTTCGCGCAACACTGACGAAACAATATTGATATTCTGTATCATACTCTTCTTTCTTAATCTTAACAATCATTGTCAAAAGATTACGTAAAATATCCATATCATATCCACTATGAATTGTTTCATCTTTAAAAATAGCAAGTGGAATTCCCTTATATTCAAAGATTTTTTTATACAAATCAAAATTAGTTGCACGATCCATTAAAATAACAAAATCTGAATAAGTAATCGCTCTTAACATTTTAGAATCTTTATCAAAAATCATTTCTTTATTTAATACTCTTTTTTTAATATCATTGGCGATTAAAAAGGCCTCTACTTCTGTAGTTGTATAAGGATTTCCTTTTAAATTTGGATATTCTAAAATTTCCATATGGTAATTTTGATTAGTCTTACCTTCATTATCATAAGTTTGATTGCCATGGATCATCTGGTGGCCATTTGGATAATCAGCCCCACCGAGAATATCATCCATTATTGCATTAAAAATCAAATTAACATCATCTAAAACTTCTCTTCTTGAGCGAAAGTTCTTATTTAAATCAATTTTCTGACCATCGATACCATCTCTATAACGATCATATTTTCCTTTGAAAATATACGGATTGGCATTTCGGAATCGATAAATAGACTGCTTGATATCTCCAACCATGTAGACATTATGATTGGAAATACACGAGATAAAGGTTTCCTGTAAATCATTAGTATCCTGATATTCATCGATCATAATTTCTTTGAAACTTGATTTTAGTTCTTGTGCGACTTCAGGGTAATTTTGTACTAAGTGAATTGCATAGATAGCAATATCCTGAAATTCATATTGATCATAATTCTTTTTAAATTGTTCTAAATCCTCAAAATACCGTTGAAGTGCTAAAACGAATATTTGGGCAATATATCTGGTTGAGAAAATATCGTTTTTTATTTCCTCTACCGAAGAATAAGTAAGTAATGCCTGGAATTCCTTTAAAGCGGAGGTAAATACTTCTTTCGCTTTTTTACCTCCTTCTTCTGTTCCTCTTGGAAGATTCGGTAATTTAACATCTATCTTTAGTTCCTCGTAAGTAGTTGCTTCTAGTAAAGTTTTTAAACTAGTCGTGATTTGATTACGATATTCACTGCTTACATTGTCTTCAATAGAATCTAGAAGTTCAATTAAAATCTCTCGTTTTTCAAATAATAATTCCATATATTGTCGAATGATTTTATCTATATTCTCATCTTTATAATAGGAATCTAAATAATTTTCTAAATATTCTTTTTTATTACTTAATAATTCTAATTTACTAGCAATGCTAAAAATACTGTTTTTGATCTCTGTATCATCTTTCAAACAGAAGTCTCTAATTACTTTTAGAAATGGTTCATATTCCATTTCATAATAGGAATCAAAAATAGCATCAACAATTTCCTTTTTTTTAAGTTCAACCATACTTGATTCCATAATACTGACATTGGGGGAAATATTAAGTAGATAATGATACCTTTTTACAACTGATAAGGCAAAGGAATCAAAGGTTGTGATATAGGCACTATCTATTTTTTCAAGTTCCTCTTTTAATGAAGGTTCTTTTCTAATTGCACTACGAATTCGCTCTTTCATCTCAGCAGCGGCAGCTTTGGTAAAAGTTAAAATTAACAATTCAGAAACTGATGTCCCTTCTTTTAGTTTACGAAGTACCCGCTCTGTCAATACTGCTGTTTTTCCACTTCCTGCTCCCGCACTTACGATAATAGAAGTACCCTCTGATTGTATTGCTTCTAACTGTTCATCAGTCCATTTATTCGCCATGTTCCTCACCCCCTAAAAAATCTAAATTTTTATATTCTTCATAATCGATATAATCCTTTTCTTGAAGATAACATAAATCCTTAAAGGAACAGTATTCACATCCTTTTATTTGTCCATTAATCCTTTTCGGATTGATTTTAAAGTCTGCTTTTAGAATTAAATCAATTGCCTCATCTATTTTTTTCTCAGTTAATTCGACTAAGCGTTCCATTTTCTCAGGATCCAACACTTTTGCATAACTATAGAATCCATTTTTTGATAATTTCATACTCTTAATCATTTCACTATCTTGATAGGTATGGTCGAAATGTTCTAAAACATCTTCCTGACTGGTACTATATCCTTCTAATTTTAATTGTTCCTTTTTTGCCTGCTCATAATTTTTTGATGGATCATAATTCAATTCTTTGTTTAATATTCTTTGTAGATAAAATCCTGTTACCTTAACGTTTTGGAGTTTATTTAAATGTTTTGTTAAATAAAGATAAATTGGTAGCTGCATATCGATACCATAAATCGTATTGTTTAGATTGGTATTAGGAGTACCAGTCTTATAATCAATAACAGCAACATAAGTGGAATTATTCTCTTCATAATATTTTAGTTTATCAATTATTCCCATAAAAGTAACGGGTATTTCACGTTCTTTATGGATATATATCTTTTCTTCGTAAAGAGCATTTTTATAATCACTATATAATTCTTGTTTTTTTATTGTCTCTATTACAAATTTTAATTTACCTTTTAATTCTTCAAGAAAGAACTTATCCTTTTTTGATAAATGTCGTTTTTCTAAAAACTGATTCCAACAATTTTCAAAATGGAATTCCGGTAAAAAAGCGACTGATAAAATTTCGTGAAATAGATTTCCTAATAAAACTGCAAACGTCTCTTCATATTGTTCAAGATGTAATACATGAGCAATATAGTAGCGAAAACCACAACGATAGAAATGATCTAAATGACTATAGGAAAGCAGTAATTTACGATTCCAACTTTCTTTTAATTGATTTTGATCAATACAAGTAAATTGATTATCATAACTATAATAGGGCAAATCCGGATAAGTTGCAGCTAGGGATGCGAGTTCAGCTGCTTTTACATTGTACTTCCTCTCGACATCCTGAACTTTTGCAAAACTAAGTTTATTATATAAATGAGAGTAGTGATAAATGTTACTTAGATTTACTTTTTGAACTTGAAGTCCCCATTCTTGAATAAAAGAAGATGGATAGAATGATTCAAATGGTGTCTTTTTCTTATAAGAAATTGTTAAATTACGATTAGAGAAGATTTGCTGTTCAAATCTTTTTTTTATAATTATATTATTTTCTGAGCTAGTAGAGCAGTTTAAAAGTTTTTTTTCATTATCGGTAAAATAATCAATATCCGTTTCAATAACTGGGTAAATTCCTTGATTGAATCCAAGTAGATAGCAAGGACTATCCTCCATCTCATCAAGTGAGCAGATACGAACGCCCTTTTTATTGATGAAACTGGTAATAGTGGATTTCTTTACTTCTTCTTCAATACAATCAATGGTGATTTCATCTAAAGGAAGCGATGCATAACTACTGCTTATCTGTATTATTTTTCGAGCCATTCTCTTTTGAACATCAGTCCAGGTATCACGTAGTTTTTCGAGTTCCCCGTTTACTTTGTCAAAAGAATCATTCTTCTTTAGTAAATCTCTTATCTGGTGCCATATTACGGTACCATAAATCGGAATGGAAGGAGATTTTGATAATGGAATATGAAACCAATCAAACAATCTCTCCACTGTCGTTTGGTAAGTTTCATCATAGATTAGTTGGATATCTGAAAAAGGGATTCCGTTTCCATGATGTTTTAAGATTTCAAGGAGAACAAATAGGACCTCTGCTTCCATCGTTTCAGCTTCGTAAACCGTAGATATCGATTTTTCTATTGTAGGGTCAATGATTGTAACTTCAGTTATTTTTTTTAAACGTTCTATTAATATTTGTTCCTCTTTTTTTAATGGACTATATCCATAGATTTCAATTACAGTCTGTTTAAGATAATTTATAAAATAAGGATTATATTCTAATAAGTCTTGCTCTTCTAACCAATTTTTTAAACCTTCTAGTTTATTCTTTTTCGGAAAAGAAACCGATCCATATAATAATTTTGGTAATTGATTCAAATACATAGTGGCAATAGAATATTTTATATTCTCTTTTTTCATTAATTCGTAAATCGCTCTTTTGCTAAACTTAAAAAACAATTGCTCCTCTATTTCTTTTAAAGACATTATTTTAAAAGGGAATAGATGCTGACCATCCAAGTGCTTTAAAATTTTATTCTTTTGTGAATTAGGCGCAATAATTAGTTTCTGCATACGTTACCTCCCTATGATTAAAAAAATAGAAAAAATGACTAAAATTGATATTCCATAGACAAAATACCACTTCTTTGTTTTGTGGTGAAATAGATACATGGAAATCCACATACCAATTGCTCCACCTAAAGCGGAAAATAGAAAAAAATACAATTCAGCAATACGATATTTCTTTTTTTTACTCAATACTTTATCATACCAACAGAGTAAAAAGACAAATATATTGATAATAACAAAATAAATCCATTTCAACTTTATTTTCCTTTCCATTTAATTTACACTTTATAATTTGTTTTAAAATAATAATGAATATAATTATATACCGACATTTAATAAAATATTTCATCAAACAAATGTACAGTTCTACATCACTATTGTATCACGTTTTGAAGTTACTTGTGAATAGTTCTATTTTTTATTTTATTGCCCAGAAAATATTCTAGATGAGTTAAATAATGTTTTTGTAATTCCAAGAAAAAACAAGAAGGATTTTTTTTAGGAACAAGTAAGTAGCAATTTTGTTTTGTTCGAGTAAGAGCGACATAAAAAAGTCTCCTTTCTTCTTCAAATGGATAGCTATCATTTTTTAACACATAGCGAAATAATTTATCCTCCATAATTTGATTTGGAAAGCCTAATAATTTATCTTCGTTATTTAAAATGATAACAGTATCTGCCTCTAATCCTTTTGATGCATGAATGGTATAAAATAGTATATTTAATTGAGGACAAGGTAAAAAAACAATCTTATTTTTTTCAATTTTAAATTCTCGATCAAGAAAAGAGAGATCACTATGATTTCTACCTAATAAAAATATATCTCCTGAATCTGATTCTGATAAAATTTCAAGTAGATCCTTTAATATTTCTAGTTTATTTTCGTAGAACATGACTTTAATCGGTTTTAAAATATTTTTATTGGAATGTAATTTCTTTTTTAATTGTGCCTTATTTTGCATAATGAAATGGCCAGCAACATCGATCAGTTGCTGACAGTTTCGATAAGTTGTTTGAATCTTTAAAACTTCTGTATCTCCATAATAATCTTTAAATTTTAAAAACATATCCAAATTACACCCTGTAAATCGATAAATAGATTGCCAATCATCGCCGACTGCTAAGATACTAGCGCCAGTTTGTTTCTGAATCGCTTTAATTAAAGCGTATCTTGTATAGGAAGTATCTTGATATTCATCAATGATAATGTATTTGTAGGGCTTTTTAATTCCATATTCCTTTACATACTCTGCTCCTCTACATAACATATCATCAAAATCAATTTGCCTGTTTTCTTCTAAATAATTACAATACTCCATATAGATATTTTGTAATAAGTAAAAAAACAAATTTTCTTTCTTTTGAATAAATTGATTCTTATTTTTAAGAGACTCTGTTTGATATTCTAAAATACTAATATAATTTCCCCCATTTGATTTTAATAGGTGGATGAATGTTTGTAATTGTTGTTTTAAAATATGAAAGTAATTCATCCCAACTTGATTCTTAATTAATTGATAAATTAGATATGGTTTTTGTGGGTATAATTTTATTTGATAGGTTTTAATAAGGCCTTCTATTTTTTCAAAAATAGTATTATCCTCAAAATCAATCGGATAAAACTCGATTAAATGATGCTTTTCGATTCGATGATAAGTACGAATTTTTCCTACTGCATCGAAATAATTGTTGAAAAGTGGGTAAAATTGCAAATAAATCTTTTTTTCTTTTAGAAAAATAGTGGAAAAGTGGAGATTTCCAATATGATGATGATTCACTTGATAGGAGACCCCATTCAAATAAAAATAATTGCATAAAATTATTTCTTCCTTTGTTGTTATATTTTTCTCTTTATCAAATAAAACAATATTTTTAAGTTCTAATTGATAAGGCATCCAAAACAAAAAGTAATTGACTATCTCTTGAATCAACTGTTCATTTTCTGTTATATCCTCAAAATAATGATCAATGATTTTAGACAGAGTATTTGTTGGTGTGATGGCTATATTAGGTTCAAAATCTTTTATCGTTTGATATCCGAGTTTATGAAATGTGAGTACTTCTATTTCTTTTCCTATTTCTTGTTCAATACTTTGTTTTAAATTTTTTACTGCTTCATTTGTAAAGGTAATACATAGAATTTCATCAAGATTGATATTTTTTCCTAATATTAAATATTTTAATCTACCGATAATCGTCAAGGTCTTTCCACTTCCTGCTCCCGCTAGAACTAAAGTGTTTTTCTCTTCAGTAAAAACAACTCGCTGTTGTTCTGAATCGAGTGGATAGCCTTTCACAAATAGTAATGTTTGATACTTTTTTATTTTTTCATTAATATAGATTTCATTATTTTTTTGAATTATAGTATTGATATTTCGATAATTATATCGAAATTTCCGACTAGTATTAGAGAAGATTTCCTTTTTAGAATGCTTGTAAACAATTTGATAGTGCTCTTCTATATTTCGCCTTTCTAATAGTGTAATATAACGATTATTACTTGTTATATCTTGATAGAATTCCTTTATTTCCTGTTTGTATTTTGTCGTAAACCACATAAAAACACCTCAGATAACTATCTTAAAGGTGTTTGTTCTATTTTCCTAATCTTTTTAATCGGCATTTTTCAACAATATTATTTTTCTTTTTTGATTTCTACAAAATGATATGCATCTTTACACATTTCTTCTAAGCCTTTTGTAGTTTTAAAACCAAGTTGTTGTTCTGCTTTACTAGCATCAGCATAACATGATGCGATATCGCCTTCTCTTCTTGCCACAATTTGATAAGGCACTGTAATATTATTTACTTTGGCAAATGTTTTGACAACATCTAAAACACTATAGCCAACCCCTGTTCCTAAATTATAGGCTTCGATTCCTGTATGCTCATTTAAATATTCTAATGCTTTTAAATGGCCATGAGCTAGATCTACAACATGAATGTAATCTCGAACTCCTGTCCCATCATGCGTTGGATAATCATTTCCAAATACATTTAAATGATCTAATTCCTTAGTAGCTACTTTCACAATATATGGCATTAAATTATTAGGAATGTCGTTTGGATTTTCACCAATGAGACCACTCTCATGAGCCCCAATAGGATTGAAATAACGTAATAATGCGATACTCCAACCAGCATCAGCATTGCTTACATCGCGTAATATCTGCTCGATAAATAACTTTGTTGTTCCATAGGGATTCGTTGTTGAAAGCGAGAAATCCTCTTTGATTGGTAACTTTTCAGGATTTCCATAAACTGTTGCACTTGATGAAAATACTAATTTTTTACATTCATATTTTTCCATTACTTCTAACAAGGTCAATGTCGAAATCAAATTATTTTGATAGTATTTAAGTGGTTTTTTCACTGATTCGCCAACTGCCTTGTATCCGGCAAAATGGATTACTGCATCTATTTTATGTTCTTTAAAAATACTTTCTAGCAAGAGTTTATTGCAAACATCACCTTCATAAAAAGTCACGTTCTTTTTTGTTATAGTTTCAATAAATCCTATAACTTCTTTTTGAGAATTTGAAAGATTATCAATTATTACTACCTCATGATCATTTTGTAGCAAGTCAACACAAGCGTGACTACCAATAAATCCAGTACCACCAGTAACTAATATTTTCATATTTTCCTCCTACATTTCCGTTGGGATATCTATCACCAATAACTTCAACATCTCTTTTAAAACTCGATTCGTTAGTGCTAACAATGCCTGCCACTGCTCTTTTTGAGTTCCTTCAAGTTCACTCATTCGATTATTTTGATAAAAGTTATTCGCTTCTACACAAAGATCATAAATATAGTCAGCAATATAATGTGGCATGCGTTCATTAAACGCAGATTCTAATGATGTTGGTAACTCTAATAGTTTCAATCGAAGATTTCGATCAATGGTATTATAAATTGTTTTATTGAATTTTATCATTTCGACATTATCCAATAATTTTTGCAAGCGGACATAAGTATATAACACATATGGTCCAGTCTTACCGACAACTTCTGAGAATTTTGCAATATCAAAGATATAATTTCTCTCACGATTATTTTGAAGATCAGCAAATTTTAATATGGCATTTACAATCTTATCGATATTTTCTTCACTCATCATTTTATTAGTTTCTTTTGTTTCAATAAAAATTTCTTTTACTTGAGTGAACAAACTATCTAATTTAGGAGCATCTCCTTTTCTTGTTTTAAATGGCTTCCCATCGGTACCATTTACCGTTCCAAATCCACAAAATTCAAACGTTGCTTTTGAGAGTGATGCTTTTTCACAGACACGAAAGACCTGTTCAAAATGAAGGCTCTGTCTTAGATCTGCAATATAAATATAGTGATCTGGATGATATAATTCTTCTCGTTCTTTAATAGTGGCTAAATCAGTTGTCCCATAAAGATAGGCTCCGTTACTTTTTTCAAAAATAAGTGGTGGAATTTCCTTTTTGTCATCAGATGTAGCAACAGGTATTATTTTTGCTCCATTACTTTCTTCTAAAAGATTTTTCTCCTGTAATTCATTTTTTAATGATTCAATATAAGAATATGCGTCACTTTCACCCTTCCATATATCAAAGTGAACATCTAAATATTGATATAACCTTTTGATATCATTTCCAGAAATTTTTAATATGATTTTCCAAAGATGTTGATAAGTGGAATTCCCATCCTGTAATTCTTTGGTAATCGTTGCACATTTTTCTAAAATGTCTTCATTTTCTTTACAAAGTCCACTTACTTTTGGATAAAGCTCCTCTAAATATTCTAAAGTGATTTCAGAATCCTCTTTTTTATCTTCAATAATTCCATAGATTACTTGCCCTATCTGTAATCCATAATCTCCTAAATGAACATCTGAAACAGTTTTGTGCCCAGCAAACTCAATAATCCTTTTTATTGACTCGCCAACGACAGCACTTCTAAGATGCCCAACATGAAGAGGCTTTGCTACATTTGGTCCACCATAATCAAGGAAAAATGTTTTCTCTTTTTCTGGTGTGGATAAGTGGAAATGTTCCTCTTGCATATCACTTAAAATCTCATTTATAAATTCACTTGTTAAAATAATATTTAAAAATCCTGGTTTTACAAAACTGATATTCGCGTAATGATTAACTCTTTCATTTTCAAATAATTTCTTTTCTATTATTTCCCCTAATTCAATAGGACTCTGATGATATTGTTTTGCTAACTGGAAAAGATTATCACATTGATAATCACATAAATCTGGTCGATTTGATTTACGGATATTGATTTTTGTTTCATATCCTAATTCCTTTAATTCCTCTTCAATAATTTTCTCTAATGGTTGTAAAAACATGTCAATTCTCCTTTCAATAAAAAAGTATTACAAATATAGACTAAGGACGGAAATTCCGCGGTACCACCTTAATTATAGTTGCAATACTATCACTCTTGTATTTAACGCATACAAAACGAGATATCTCCAGCTCAAAGGGGCGTTCATAATTCTTTATCTCCTGTTTTCACTAACCACAGGTTCACTGACATAAAGACCTTTATTACTATTCCTTCTCTTTGCTTTTTCATTTATTATAGATTTTTTTATACATGATGTCAATATTATTTAGTAACTAAACCTGTAGGATGATTGATGCTCATGACATCAATGCAAACACACGATGTATGAAGAAAATTGCCGTCATAATAGAACTACGGGTAAGAGATGTAGGAAGTCTTATCTTTAAAATATTTTTGTAATCTCTAATAAAGTAGAATTTTGTTTATAATTTACATCGATTGAGTCACCAACTTGAATAAACGGTAGCTTAGTTTTGTCTACTTTTAGAGACACCTGATAACGATTTCCTTCAGTATCAACATAATAGTAGTAGGTCGTTCCATCTAATATAGCACTCTCTTTTGTAGCAATTGTAATAATCTTTCGATTTGCCTTCATGTTTTCACTATCAATATCATTATTACCTAAATATCTTCGTCCAGCTTCTACGATTCCTTCAGAAGCATCAGTTACAACAACTTTCTGATAATCTTCGACATCAACAAATCCATACATCTTAACTAAACCTGCTTTATCTTTTAACGAAACTAAATAGGTCGGCTTATTATTTAAATTAATAAGCAGTGGAAAAGTGGATTCATAATTCATTTGTTGCACTTGACCTTTGGCGCTTGCCATTGCAGATGTCTCCTCAGCTCCTGGAACTGTGTAAAAGTGTGTTTCCTTTGTTCTTAAATTACATAGTATAAATCCTAAAATAGATTGATCTGTAGCTGCTGAAGTAATACCAGTATACATGTAGACATCATCTTTCATAACGGTATAATTATAGCCTGTTGTGGTTAAGACAACATCCTTTTGTCCAAAAATTGAATTTAAAAATCCATTTTTATATTTTCCCCAGTCATCAGTTTGTTCCATAATTAAACTTGCAGGATATACTTGATCAATCCATGTTGGAATATTCTTACTATCATATTTTTTTGAAGAACCTGTAATTGGATCTAAAATAATGACTCCTGAAATATCTTTTTTAAGGCCTACACCACTATATTTTATAGTTGGTACTACCCAATACGGATTACCCTCATTATCTATTTCAAAATTAGGTTCGCCAAAAATTTCTGTTGGATAAGAAAACCTAAGTTTACGCTCTAATTTTTCATTAAATAATGCGGAAGGCATATAACGCATTCCTTTTTTTAATTTCACCAATTCTGATTCTCCAGTGACAGAATTAACTGTGATATAACCTTTTACTCCCTCTTTTCTGTTTGTAAAGTACTTTATAACACTGGCATATTCTAGAGGGGTAACGCGGACAATTTTATTATTATAGTTGATTTGTGTATACAAATCAGATACTGTAAATTGTGATACGAGCTCTGGCATTTGTCCCATAACCCGGTCCCCTAATTTTTGGCTAGAAGCTTTATCTAATAGCGGTAAAGCATCAAAATTAACTGGTTCAATTTCTTTAGAAAAGTCATCCTTTTCATCAATTGAAATTCGATTCGCATATGATTTTGCATTCAATACCGGGGACTGAAATAAATTGACTAATATGATTAATGCGAAAACTCCTACTACCAGAGCTGGAATATATAACATTTTTCGTTCTGGCTTTTTTAGAACAATTATATTAGATTGCATTTCTAAATATTGAATAATCGAAGTTAAATAATAAGTTACTCCTATTAAAATTAGAAAAAACCAAAAGGCTGGACTACTCAAGTTGATGGGTGGTAAGATCCAATAATATTCTAAAAAAATAATAACAAACATCATCATAACTCGTAAAATTAAAACATTTCTTTTTTTCATAAAAATCCTCCTAACAAAATAAGAGCAGGATTAACTTGCTCTTATCTTTTCAATATAACGATTTACCTTTGTTGCCCATGTTTTACTTGAAGCATATTTAGTATTGATAAGTTCAGGTGTCGTTAAACCACTAGCAAAATAGTTTCTTGAAAGATTACTGATAAACTGCTTTATACCTTCATCTAAGCTAGAAAATCCAGCATAAGCACTTTTACCACAAGTATTTGTACCCTTCATTCCACCTACATTATTACATTCTCGGACAAGTCTACTACAAGTTCCACTATTACATCCGGTTTCTTCTAAGACGATTGCAACAGCAATATATGGATCGACTCCGGATTCTAATGAATACGTTGCGAATGAATTTCCAGTTCCTGACAGAGTTGACTTTAAAACTCGATTTAATTTAGCCGTTAGTTCTTCTAACGTAAGTCCATCATAAACGATTTCGGATTGTTGTTGTTGTTCAATATTTTCTGAAACAACTTGAACAATTTCGGTTTGATGTTCTTCTATAAAGTCTGTTAGTAATGGTTGTTCTTCTTTTGCTTGAACTTCTGTATCAAAGCGCAAGACAGCATTCGCTGTTCCGATTCCGGCTAATAAGCCAATGAATCCAAAAGAAATCACCATTCCTAATTTCTTTTTTTGTTTCACATTTTCACCTCATAATTTTTTTGAAACCAATATCATTCTAGCATAATTCAATATATTCGTCAAATCGGGAAATAATTCATAATCTTAATTATGACTATTTATTCATAATAATTAGAATGAATTTACAGATTAAAAAATAATGTTATAATAGTAATCAGGAGGATTTTTATGAAAAAAATAGATTGGAAGCAATTTAGTTATTGCCTTTTTCTAGCAGTTCTCTTTTTGACGATTTGTACAAAATCATCACCATTATATAAAATAAATGATTGGGTCGATGCACAGGCCTTTTTTACCGTTGGCAAAAGCATGGTGAGAGGAACAATTCCATATTTAGAATTATTTGAACAAAAAGGTCCTCTCCTATATTTAATATATGGAATAGGGTCACTAATTGATTATAATTCCTTCTTTGGAATTTATTTGTTGGAAATAATTTCCTGCACTATTTGTTTTTATTATACATCTAAAATTTTAAGTCTCTATTGTTCTAAAAAGAGTTCTATATTATTACTCCCTATCTTTGCAGGTTTAATCTTATCCCTACGTTCTTTCACTCATGGGGGAAGTGCTGAAGAGTTCTGTTTTCCATTTCTTTCCTTTAGCTTATATCGATTGCTAGAATATTTTAAAAATGGAACCATTTCTAAGAAAGACGTTTTTTTCGTTGGTATTTGTGCTGGATGTGTTCTATGGATTAAATACAGCCTTCTTGGATTCTGGTTTGCTTGGATGATGGTTGTATTCTTGCTTCTTGTCAGTGACCGAAAATGGAAAGAGGGTTTTCTTAATTGCTTTATTTATTTAGCAGGTATGATGATTGTATCCATTCCTTGGTTCATTTATTTTGGAATTCATAATGCAATTCCATCATTAATTGAAGTCTATTTTACTTTTAATATGAAACTATACGCTTCAAGTCTACCCTTTATCGATAAATTTAAAAACTGTTGTTTCAATATCGTTCGGGTGTTTCACCAGTATAAGATTTTTTATTTATTTATCATTATTCCAATCTTACTGTCATTTCTCTTCTCATTTCCTTGGAAGAGGAAACGATATAGTATCGCATTATTTACTTGTTTATTATTCCTAACGCTCGGCATCTTCATCGGAGGTACTTATTACCGATATTATTCACTTCTAATTGCACCATTTATAGTTATTGGATTAATTGGTATCGGTATTTACTTAGATAAAATAAAATGGCAAAAGGAATATTTTATAATTGCTATTCTATTAACGATCACTTCCTCTTTCTTATTCGCCTTCCATAAATCCCCTAATACGGCAATGATTTTTCTAGACAAAGAGGATTATGCACAATTTACATTTGCCGAGATTATTAATAAAGAGGAACATCCTACTCTATTAAACTATGGTTTTTTGGATGGCGGATTTTATTCTACTACTGGTATTATGCCAAATTGTTACTTTTTTATGCGGAATAACATTTCTCACCGGATATTCCCTAAGCTATTAGATGAACAAAGAAGATATGTTCGAGATGGGAAAGTTGATTTTGTGGTTGTTAGGGGTCCCCTATCTGAGCATCATACATTTTTAGACCAGAACTATCAGGTTGTCTCAAAAAAATCTCAAAAATTTCAAGGAAAATTAGTAGAATATATCTTATTCAGAAAAAAAATAATGATTTAAAATTGATCAATGATCAATTTTTTTATATATCCCAAATTATTATCAAGAATAAATTTGCAAAAAATGGAAATTATATTAAAAAGAACTCTTGGAGGTGTTTTAGATGCCTATTTTTAATAAAAAGAATAAACATTTGATAATGGAAAATCAAATTGATCGACTCAACAATCATTTAGATGACTATGTTTTGGTGAAAGAGCTACAAGCAAATATTGATCTTTTTACTCACCTATTTGAAAAAGTATCTACCTTTACAGTACGCAAAATTAGCAACAACAATGATGCAAGTCTACAGTTTGCCATTATCTATTTTGAAGGAATTACAAATAGTGAAGTAATCAATGATAACATCATAAGACCTCTTCTTTTGACAGATATCAAAACGAAAAAAAATGATCTATTTTCAATCATTGAAAACGAAGTGATTCAGGTAGATGGAATAAAAAGAGAGAAGAATGTTCGAAATATCATTGAAGCTGTGACTTACGGGGAAACAATTCTTTTGGTTGATGGATTTGATGAGGTATTTCGCTTAAATACACAAAGGTTTATGCTCAGAGGAGTAGCGGAACCAGAAAATGAGCGAATACTGATGGGTCCAAGAGAAGGTTTTACGGAATCATTACTATTTAATATTTCTATGTTACATAGAAGACTCAGAACAAATGATTTAAAAATCGAATATCAGTCAATTGGCAAAAGATCGAATACTCGTATTGCTATTTGTTATATGGAGAGTATTATTAAACCACACATTTTAGAGGAATTAAAGAATCGATTATCAACAATAGATATCGATTGTATTCTTGATAGCAATTATATTATCGAATTAATTAAAGATAATAAATATTCTCCATTCCGTACCATAGGAAATACAGAACGCCCTGATACGGTTGTCGGAAAGATGCTTGAAGGGAGAATTGCTTTACTTGTTGACGGAACACCGATGGCTCTTACACTACCATATTTATTTATCGAAAATTTTCAAAGTAGTGAAGATTACTACTTAACTTCTTATTATACCTCTTTTTCTAGGATCATTCGGATGTTCGGATTTTTTCTAACCTGTACTATTCCAGCCTTATATATCGCGATTGTCGCATTTCATCACGAAATGATTCCTACCTCCTTATTTTTGAATATCACACTTGAGCGTCAGAGTGTTCCACTTCCAGCCTCTTTAGAAGCATTCTTAATGTTATTCCTATTTGAAATATTAAGAGAAACTGGTGTAAGAATGCCGACTAGTGTCGGACAAGCACTTAGTATAGTGGGTGCTTTAGTTATTGGGCAAGCAGCAGTGCAAGCAAAACTAGTAGCTGCCCCGATGATTATAATTGTAGGTATTACAGGCATCACCAGTTTACTAATACCAAAAATGAATGCGGCAAGTATTACAATACGATTCGTTAATTTAATTTTTGCTTCTGTTCTAGGCCTTTTTGGTTTTTTAATTAGTAGTAGCCTATGGCTAATTCACATTCTTAATTTAAAATCATTTGGTGAAAATCATTTTGATATTTTTGAAAAGGGGTGGTGGGAAAAAGAAAAAGATACCTTTATTCGTGCCCCATGGTCAGACTTAACAAAGCGTCCGGCAGATACTGCTAACAATAATAACTTAATTCGAAATCGAATAAAAAATGGAGGTTAGTATGTGGAAAAAGAAAATTTTAATTTTTATTAGTTGCTTGGTTACTCTTTTTATGACAGGCTGTTGGAATTATATTGGTCTCAATGAAATGACAATAGTAGCAGGAGTTGCTATTGATAAATTAGATGATAAATATCTAATGAGTTTCGAAATATATGACTTACAAAGAACCATCCCAGGGAATCCTGTTCGCCCAACTATCGTGGAAGCAACTGGTGAAACGATTTTTGAAGCTGTTCGAAATGCGAAAAAAAGAATATCAAACAAACTATACTTTGCTGATGCAGACATAATTATTCTAAGTGAGCAAATTGCGAGAGAAGAAGGTATAAACTCATTCCTCAATTGGTTTCAAAAAGACCCAGAAATTAGAGAAAACTTGGAAGTGATTATTTCACAAGAGAAAACTGCTGCAGAATTATTAAAAACTCAAGGACTTACCAATATGGTAATTTCAACGGATATTCAACATATTGTAGAAAGGGATCAAAAAACTACAGGTTCAACGGAAAGTAGTGAATTATATAAAATATATGATACGATCAATACAAAAGGAATTTCTCTTACACTTCCAGCAATTCATATTGTTGAAAATAATAAAAAGAAAGTAATTGAACTAAATGGAATTGCTATTTTTAAAGATGATAAACTTGTTGAGTTTTTATCACCGGAAGATACACAATACTATTTACTCGCAAAAGGAAAAATAAAAGGAGGACTCATTGTCTTTGGAACAGAATTTCATACAAATGAAAAAAAGGAACAAAATGTAGCACTTGAAATAAAAGAATGTTCTGCTTCACAAGAGTATACTTCCTATCAAGAAAATAATTTACAAATTAAACTGAATATTACAATGGACGTAGCACTTGGTGAATTTCGTGAACAGTTTGGCAGATTAAATGAAGATGATATAAAAAAACTAGAGCAAGAGGCTAATGATTACGTAAAACAACGTATCGAAAACGTGATTAAAAAAATTCAAAAAGACTATAATGCAGATATTATGGGATTTGGAAATATTCTTTATAGAACAAACTTTAAAAAGTGGAAGCAATGGGAAAATAAAATTACTGATGAATTTAAAAATATACAAATTGATGTAAATTCTAATATCAATATTATTAATACGGGATTTTCAGAATAGAGGGATGACAAATGATTTTGACAATTGTAATAATAACATATTTATTTATTTACTTAATGGATTATAAGCAATTAAAAAAAACACAGAGTAAGCTACATAATACAATTTACCTCAGTTTATTTTCTATAAGTTTTATCTTACTTGTCGCTTATATATTTAATTGGCCCATTCCTAAAATTTCAACTTTACTGAAAACAATTATAGGTAAATAATTTAATAAAGGAGGATTATATGCTAGAAAAAGAAGGTTTATGTGCCCGTCACACAATGGTTTTAATTACTTTATTTCTCTTCGGAAGTAGCATTGTAATCGGTATTAATATTAATGCGACGGTCGAACAAGATTCCTGGATTTGTTTAATTCTGTCTTTCCTATTCATTATACCGCAAGTACTCATTCTTGCTCGATTAATCAAAATTTTTCCGGGAAAAAATATATACGAGATCTTCGACATACTATTTGGAAAAATAGTAGGAAAACTGTTTTCATTCATTTTTGTGCTTCATGTTTTATACTTTGGAACAGTTATTCTAAGAAATTTTACAGAATTTGTTGAAATTACAACCTTATCTGAAACACCAATGATACCTATTATGATTCCGTTAATAATTACCACTATATATTTAGCAAAAAGTGGTATGAACACTCTAGGAAGATGGGGAAATGTTATTCTTCTTGTTTTATCAATTACAGTTTCAGCAACGGTCTTTTTAGGTATACCCGCTTTCAATGTTCAAAATTTACAACCTGTTTGGGGACACCCGTCAAAATCAATATTTATATCAGCTTTCGGTATATTCATGATTCCCTTTGCAGAGTTAATTGTGATAATGGGAATGGCTGATGAATTAAAAATTAAGAACAAGGAAAAATCAGTTTTTCTTTTAGGAACAACGATTGCAGGAATTATTTTATTAACTCTAATTGTCAGAAATATTATGGTACTGGGAGTTCCGATGTTAAAAAATTCTTTTTTCGCATCATATCAAACTGCCAGGATTTTGCAATTAGGTGACTTTTTAACTCGAATTGAAGGAGTTATCACTATCAATTTAATATTAGGTGGAATGACAAAGGGAACAGTTTTTTTAATCAGCATTTCAAAAGGAGTTGCTCATTTAACAGGAAATAAAAACTATAAAAGTTTAAGTGTTCCTTTGGCAATAGTGGCCTTAGGAATATGTCCATTCCTATTTGAAGATGTAGTTGATATGTTTAAATTTCCATCTTTATTTGAAGTCTATACAATTCCAGTACAAGTTATTTTACCAATTGTGTTATGGATATTAGCAGAAGTTCATATTAGAAGAAGAACAAAAAAAACCTCGTAAGAGGTTTTTATTTATCTTCAGGTATCTGTTGGAAACCAAGGTTAAATTGTGCAACCAATTCTTGGAAGCGCATCATACTTTGATTTAAGTTATTATTTTCTAATTCAAGACGTTTCTCTTCGATTTCTTTCGCTTGACGGAACTGTTCTTTCTGTTTTGCTAATTCATCTTGACCGTTTTTAATTCTTTCTAATTCAATGCGTTTTTCTTGCTCGAATTGTTCACGTTGACGTTTCAATTCTAACTGTTCTTTTTTAATCTTATCAAATTCTAATGAGCGTTCTTTTTCAAATTGATTGATGTCTTCTGTTAATTTATTACGACTTAGCTCAATTGATTCACGATCACTTTTAATTTTCTTTTCTTCTAAGTCCTTATATACTTCAAATTGAATTTTATCCGCATCTAATTTTTCATTTCCCACTTTTAATGCTTTTTCAGTTAATTCTAATTCTGCGCGACTTGCTTCCATATCTGCGTTGAATTGTTCTTGTTCAGATTCAATTCTTTTTCGTTCAGTTCTAACATAATTATCACATTTTGTTTTTTCAGTAGCAAGTTCCTCTTTTTGAGTATTTTTATATTCTTCAAAGTCTTGTTTTTCTTTTTGAAATTTTTCCTGTTGCTCTTTTAAAAGAGATTTCTCTTGAGAAACATTTTTTTTCTGATCCATCAAATTAGCTATAAAGCTATTTGCTCCCGCTACATTACTAGAAAGATTGTCAAACATATTTTCAAAATTAGTAGTTGTTACTGCTTCACTTAACACTGGTTTTGGTGATTCAACAACAGGGACTACTTCTATTTGTTCATCATCTTCTCTTTTATCACCCTCATAGAAAAAATCATCTTCTAATTTTTCTACCGGATGATCATATGTATTAATGTCTTCATCAACGGTCACAACTGGTGGCTGTTCCATTTGTAGATTATCTAATTGTATATTGTTCTCTTCGTTCATCATAATTATCCCCTCATTATTCTTTCCCCTATTTTTATATCATAAACAGTATAGCATAAAAAATACTACTTTCAAATACTTTTTTATGATTTTGGGAAATATTGCATTCAACTTTCATTGCTAATGAATAAGTTTAAAAATTAGTTTAGTTTTTGTAAAAAATATACAATAAAAATAAAGTTTATGAAATACTTGACAACTATATTAGTATATTATAATATATTAATACAGTTGGTGATTTTATGAAAAAAAATATATACGAAATGGCTCAACTTTTTGATGTCTTATCAAATGAGGTACGACTATGTATATTATTAAACCTATTTAACAATCAAGAGAAGAACGTTGGTGGATTACAAAATTGTGCGAAAGTATCACAATCTGTTGTTTCACAGCAGTTAGCAAAATTAAAACTAAATCAAATCATCTGTTGTAAAAAGGTTGGAAATGAGGTTTTTTACTCTATTTGTGACGAAGATATTAAGGTTCTATTAAAAACCCTATTGGAAAATAGTTTAGAAATTACTAAATAGGGTAATATAATATCAATTACAAACCAATTTTTATAAGGAGGAAAAGGTATGTTAAAACATGTTAATGAGAATAATTTTGAGCAAGAAATTCTACAAAACGAGAAAGTAGTATTAGTTGATTTCTATGCAGATTGGTGTGGACCATGCAAAATGGTTGCTCCAATTCTGGAAAAAATGGCAAGTGAAAATGAGAATTTTGATATTGCTAAAATTAATGTTGATGAGAATCAATCTTTGGCTATGCAATATCGCATTATGTCAATTCCAAATATGCTTGTATTTAAAAATGGTGAAGTAGTAGATGAAATTATTGGGTTTTCTCCAGAAACAACCATCTTGGATCTGATCAATAAGCATTTATAAAAGGATAACCACTTAGTGGATATCCTTTTTTATGTGATAAACTACCTCAGTAACCAAATCCGTAATCATTTTTTTCGTAACCTCATCATTTATGTTCCCATTCTCATCTATTTTTTCATTTGCTTGAGCGATAAAAATTTCAGGTTTATTAACTGGGATTAAATTCAAACAAACACATATCTGTCTCAGGTGATACTGTACACGTGATCCGCCTAGCATACTTGGTGATGCACTAATAATTCCAACATATTTATTATTAAATCCCTTTTTTCACCTCTTGAACCCCAATCTAAGGCATTTTTTAAAAGGGCTGGAAGAGAATAATTATATTCTGGTGTTGATATAATAAATCCATCCGCTTCGGCAATCTTTTCTATAAATTTCTTTACTTCATCTGGAACATTCTGCTCTAAATCCTGATTAAACATAGGCAACTTTGTTATATCTAATATTTCAAATTCAATATTTTCAGCATGATTTTCAGATATATAATTGATTACTGCTGTATTGTAAGATCCTTTTCTAACACTTCCACTAATTCCTAATATTTTAACTTTTTCCATATCCTATTCCTTTCCTTATTTTATTTATTTCCATTTTATCACGAATTAAAACAATTCAATATATGTTTTCAGATTAAAAATTATTTTTACAAGGATTATCCCAAATATGCCCCACCATTTACATGTAATACTTGCCCTGTCATAAATTTTGAATCATCACTGGCTAGATAGACATAAGTAGGAGCCAATTCATAGGGCATTGCAGCCCTTGCCATGGCCGTATTTGATCCAAATGTTGGAATTACCTCTGCTTCCCAACAATTAGGCTGTAGAGGTGTCCAAAACGGTCCTGGTGCTATCGCATTTACACGAATATTTTTAAGTGCTAAATTTTTTGCTAAAGACCTTGTAAAACCCACAATAGCTCCTTTAGTGGTGGCATAATCCATTAATCTCGGTTCTCCTTCAAAAGCTGTTACGGAACTTAAATTTATAATTGTGGATCCTGCCTTTAAATATGGCAATACGGCTCTTGTTAAATAAAACATCCCATAGATATTCACTTTCATTGTCCAATCAAACTGGTCATCAGAGATACACTCTAACTCATCTTGCTGATATTGTACACCTGCATTGTTCACTAAAATATCTATCTTACCAAACATTTTTAATGTTTCATTAACTACAGAGACACAAAAATCTTTATTGGAAATGTCCCCCGATAACAGTAAACACTTTCTACCTAGTTGTTCAATATAAAATTTTGTTTCATTCGCATCTTCATATTCATCATAGTAAGCAATTACTACATTAGCCCCTTCCTTCGCATAAGCAATAGCTGCTGCTCTACCAAGACCACTATCTCCGCCTGTTATTATTGCAACTTTATCTTGTAATTTTCCACTTCCTATATAATTTGGATCATCAAATATAGGTCTTGGATGCATAATATATTCGATTCCCACTATTCCATCCTGTTGTTGAGGTGGGGCTGTAATTTTATATTCTGAACATTTTATTCCAGTTTTTCCGTTGAATTGATAACAAGTATTTCCATATGAATAATCACAGTTCATAAAAATCCTCCTTTAAACTATAATTTATTATATGTTTATAGGTAAAATGTGAAACTTAAGTTATTTTTGATGGAAATTGACTATTCTTCAAGTATTTTATTGTATAATTTATTTATATTAATAGTTAAGAGGTGATTCCATGAATAACGTTATTGTTCATCCTTTTGAACCTGTTTATAATAACAACTCCAAAGTCTTATTATTAGGTTCAATTGCAAGTACGAAATCGAGAGAAATTGGATTTCCATATTCAAGTCCCAAAAATAGATTTTGGCCGGTAATGGAAACTTTGTTTGACGAAAAAATAACTGACTATAGAGAGTTTTTACTAAATCATCATATCGCTCTTTGGGATGTAATTAAAAGATGTGAAATTACAGGTTCTAGCGATGCGAGTATAAAGAATGTTGAGATAAATGAGGTTTGGGAGATTATTCAAAATAGTAATATAAAATTTGTCTTTACAAATGGAAAAAAAGCTTATGAGCTATATCAAAAACATGTATTTCCCAAAACTAATATCAAGGCAGTTTCATTATCATCTACTAGTCCCGCAAATGCGACAAAAAGATTAGCTGATTTAGTAGAGGATTATAAGGTTATATTGAAATATTTATAAAAAATGAACTATAATAAGTTCATTTTTTAATTAATTTCTTCATTTAGTAAAATTTGCGCAATTTCCAACCAGTTATTTATACGAATCACATTTTGCGCTTTTAACTCTTCCTCAGAAATTGATTGATTGTGATAAGCATTAAATAATAGTTTTGTTTCCGCATTTCTTAGATTTTCTATTTTATCATCAATTTTAATATCACAGTTTAAAATTTCTTTTTTCGTCAAGAACATAAAATTATGTGGATCCAAAAACGGAAGATTTTTAGTTAAAAACTGGAATTTATATTTCAATGAATCTGCGCTATACTCTAGGTTATCTCGAAAAACATATGCAGAACAAATATAGACATCATATCTTTCATTTAATTTTTTGATTATTTCAATGCAATCAGGAAAAATACTACTATGATCATAAATATTCTGAGTCACGAAAAACTGAATAAAATCCTCTTTTTGATTCTCAGGCACCAAATCTTGAATATAATAACCTCTTACATCTTCTATTTTATAATCGGTTTTTAAAAATTCATTTACTAATCCAAGGTATCCACTATAATCGGAAATAACGTCATCTATGTCGATCATTATCTTTTTCATTTTATCACCTTCTAAATTATATCATAATAGGAAGTTAAATATAGGTTATTATATGTTTTCAGTGTAATAAAAATTCGAGAATATGTATTATAGACTTTTTCATTTAGTGCTGTATAATAAAATATAGAGGAGGTTTTTATGATTTATCCAGAATTTCTTAAGAAAAATGATACAATTGGAATTACTGCTCCTTCTGATGGAATAACTGATCCTATTAAATTACATAGATTAGATAATGCTATTTTTAAATTTAATAAACATGGTTTTAAAATTAGAGAAACTAGTAATGTACGATCAAGTGAAAAAGGAAAAAGTAGTAGCAGTCCTATACAGGCGATGGAATTAAAACAATTATATGAAGATGAGACAGTAAAAGCAATTATTTGTGCTGGAGGAGGAGATTTCCTTTTGGAAATGCTTCCTTTTATAAATTTTGATAAAATTAAACAGTCTCCCAAATGGATTCAAGGATTTTCTGACCCTACTGGACTTCTTTTTACAATTACCACGAATCTTGATATAGCGACCATTTATAGTGATAACATCTGTTCTTTTGGAATGAAAGATTGGCATTTATCACTTAAAAATAACTTGGAAATATTAAAAGGAAACCTATTAAAACAAAATAGTTTCGATAAATTTCAAAAAGAGTATATGAAATACATCACTGGGGAAGAAAATTACAACTTAGATACTGATGTTTATTGGAAGATAACTAATCAAAAAGAAATAACAATTGAAGGAAGAATAATTGGTGGTTGTATTGATATTCTTAGTGATTTATTTGGTACTCGTTTTGATAAAACGATTGAGTTTATCAATAAATATAAAAATGATGGTATTATTTGGTACTTTGATAATGCTGAAATGAGTAGTGAACAAATCAGAAGAACTCTTTGGAAATTCAAAGAGAATGGCTGGTTTGAACATACAAATGGTATTTTATTTAGTAGAACTCCAGAGGAAAAAAGTTACTATGCTATCGCTTACGAGGAAGCTATTAAAGAATCCCTTGGTGATTTAGGAATTCCTATTATTATCGATATTGATATTGGACATGTAGCACCAAGATTAACAATTATTAATGGAGCTATAGCCCATATTCATTCTGTAAATGGGACTGGAGAAATTTCATTTGAATTACACTAAAAATAAACTGATATGTAAATCAAGTTTATTTTTTTATTGTCAAATCTTGGGAAATAGAATAAAATAATATTGTAAAATTATAAAGTATCCAAGGAGGATGTTTTGATCTTTATAATTAGCGCCAGAACCTACGGGTTGACGAGGATAACAGTTATCGAATATTCGGCGGATGCTGTTACGGTTGTGGAATCGTAAGATGTATTTCAAAAGGCAAAATCAAAATTGCAACAAAAAATATATCGCTCACTTATTTTTATTATGGAATAAAGGAGATATATATGTGTGGAATTGTTGGTTTTGTCGGAAAAGACAAACAATTAGATAAAGAAAAAAAATCTTTGTCTGTTTTAATTGACGGATTACGTCAATTACAATATAGAGGTTATGACTCTGCAGGAGTCGCATTTTTTGAAGACAATATTGTAAAGGTTTATAAAGAGATTGGTATTGAAAGTATCAATTTATTAGAACAGAACGTCATTTCAAAAGTGAGCTCTAATTTGGGAGTTGGTCATACAAGATGGGCTACTCACGGTGAAGCAAGCATCGATAATTGTCACCCTCATCAAGTGGGTAAGATTACACTAGTTCATAATGGAATCATTGAAAATTATAGTGAACTAAAACAAGAATTAATACATTTAGATTACTCATTTAAAAGCGAGACAGATACTGAAGTTGGTGCAGCTTTAATTGATTATCTATATCATCAGACAAATGATATGAATAAAACTTTGCTAGAATTTATGAAAAGAGTAAAAGGAGCCTATGCACTCGGGATTATAAATAGTGATGATCCTAAGAAGTTATTTGCAATACGAAATGAGAATCCATTAATCATTGGAATTACGAATGAGGGAAGGAATTATATAGCATCGGATATTATTGCTTTAACAAGTTATACCAATCATTATATTGAGATGAAAAATGAATCTTTTGCAGTTATTAAAGATAATAATGTTTCTATATATAATAAAAGTGGTTTATTAGTAGATAATGAAATTAAGATATATGATATGGGAAATACTGAAATCAGTAAAAATGGGGAAAGTACATTTACATTAAAAGAAATTAAAGAACAGTCTTGCGTATTTCGAAAATCAGTAGAAAAATATCAAAAAAGTGGAACTTTAAAATCATTACCTTCTTTAGCAAAATATAAAAAAATTAAAATTGTTGCTTGTGGTAGTGCTTATCATGCTGGTTTAATTGGAAAATATTTGATCGAAAAATTTGCAGAAATTCCCGTTGATGTAGAAATAGCTAGTGAATATCGTTATAATAAAATTTTAGATGTAAATCGTAAAACTCTTGTCATTGGGATTTCACAGTCCGGTGAAACTGCAGATACTATTAAAGCATTAGAACATGCGAAAGAAAGTGATTTAGATACCCTTGGAATTATTAATGCAGCTGGTAGTTCTATGGAACGTATTGTAGATTATATATTAAATACTTGTGCAGGTAGAGAAATTGGTGTTGCAACAACGAAGGCTTATTCTGCACAGATTACTGAACTTGCTTTCATGGCACTTGATTTGGGAAAAAAATTAAAGCATATAGAAAAAGAGGAATATCAAAATATTCTCGAAGAATTAAAGACATTACCTATTAAAATTGACCAGATTTTAAACACTCGTGACCAATATTTAGAAATAGCAAAAATAATCATGAATAAAAACGATGTATTTTATCTTGGTCGAGGTATTGATTATGCATTAGCTATGGAGGGATCACTAAAATTAAAAGAACTTTCTTATATTCATAGTGAGGCTTATACAGCTGGAGAATTAAAACATGGAACAATATCATTAATTGAAAAAGATACCCCTGTTCTTGCTATTATAACAGATCCTAATTTAGCTTCTAAGACAATTAGTAATTGTAAAGAAGTTATGGCGAGAGGTGCAAATGTTATTCCTGTCATAACAGATTCAATTTCTAATTTAGAATTTAAAAATAATTCAATTGTTATTCCTACTGTTCATCCACTATTACAACCTATTTTAACTGTGATACCATTACAGTTAATTGCATATGAAGCTGCTGTTTTAAGAGATTGTAATGTTGATAAACCTAAGAACTTAGCAAAATCTGTTACTGTTGAATAATAGGAAAACCTATTTTGATGACGTTCTTCAAAATGGGTTTTTATTTGTTATGATTATAGCGATTTTGATATTCTAAATATAATCCCTTCAGTGCATTTGATTCTCTTTTGATTGTCTTAAAATAGATTTTTCGTAGTTGAAACATTATTATTTCCTATATAATCCTGATTATATTTGATAGTATCACTAAAACTAGACTATTGTTTACTCTGATTGTTCAATTGCCCATAATTTTTAAGTATTTTATCATAAGATATATTAAGGAAGGGGTTATTTTGCAATGAATGGAAGATATAGACGTATAGGAGGATTTGGTGGAAGACCTGGTTTTGGTGGAGGATTTAGACCAAGATACGGAGGATTTAGACCTGGCTTCGGGTATGGCTTTGGGGCTCCGTTTTTAACAGGAGTTTTACTAGGATCAGTTCTTACTCCAAGATATGGATATGGCTATCCATATTACCCACCATATTATCCGCCATATTATCCTTATTATTAATATTTGAGTATGATTTAGGGGATATAATAAAAAGAGAAAAGTAGATACTACTACCTGTCAAGTACTCACTAAATAAAAAGATAATTGATTTTGATATTTAAGTCGATACTGTACTGGTGACAAGTATCCTAAACTCTTTTGAATACGTTCGTGGTTATACCAATGAACGTATTTTTTGATTTCTTCTGTGGCCTGTTTTCTAGTGATTTTTCCAATAGGTCTAAGCCATTCCTCCTTTAATTGAGAAAACCAATTTTCTATTGGGCAATTTTCCCAGCAATGACCTTTATGAGACATACTTCTTTCAAATCCTAATGATTTTGCTAACCTCACATATTCGTATGCAAAGTAAACTGTTCCTTGATCAGTGTTAATAATTTTTCCTGTCTTGGGCTCTATATTTTTATAACTTGCTTTTATTAGTTCTATATTATTGTTATTTGAAGTAGAAAATGATACAATTTCTTTGTTGAAGTAATCTTTTACAGCTGATAAATATAGCGTTCCGTCAGAACATTTTATATAGCTGACATCAGATGATTGTTTTAAACCAAATTCATTTGATTTAAAGTTACATTCAATTAAGTATTGAGCCTTATTTGTAAGGTTCTTTTCTTTTGCTCTTATTGCTGATAATGGTTTTTTCTTTCTAACCACTACTGATAAGCCTAAAGCCCGTTTATACCGTTTTATCTTTTTATGATTTATAATAATATTTGGATATTTATTTTGAATATGATACTTTAGTCTAATTGTTCCGTACGTTCTCTTTAAAATCCCTTTATCATATTCATCGTTCCATCTGCTTATTGTTCCACTTCCAGAAACTCCATATTTATTACATAAGTATGATATTGTAGTTCCTGCTTTAAACTCTTTTACTATTTTAATTTTTTCTTCTAGTTTCCATTTTTTATGTTTTCCCATGTAAAAATACCTCCAAAATTCTTTCTAAATAAATTTTAACACATTTGTCTCTTTTTATTTAGTGTGAACTTTAAAGGTATTATAATCGTATTTCTCTTTTTATTTTTCTCCTTATACATTAAAAGGAAAATCTTTTGTCAATATTTTATATTCTTATAGTTTCAACTCATATATAATATTACTTAGAAAAGAACATTAATTTTATATAATCTTAAGGAAAATTAAACATTTTTTATAATTCTATACACACGGGCAATCTAGGAGCATTCGGTTGGTAATTCCTTCATCATTCTTTCTAATTGTCTATATGATTTTATAATAATAATTTTATGATTATATTTGTGCATTAATTCACTTAGATTTATTATTTTTTTATTATATTGATTTAAAATCCATTTAATAGCGCCAATATCAAATTTGTCGGCATTGCCATTCGTTCCTAATCGGATTTCTTTTTTTAATATATTAATACGTATATAGCGATAGGTATATTTTAGTGCTGAAATATACTTGTTGGATTTAAAATATATTATCAAATCCGACTCTATAAACCGCCTATCAATATAGTCTAAAGAATTTCCTTCTATAATCCAAGATTCATTTTGAAATAGGTCATTATATTCTATTTCAAAATCTTTTATATTCCTCTTCTCAAATCTATTATTATTCTTATACTTCATTTTATCTAACGAATACAATTTAATATTTTTGCTAATGCAACTGCTAAAGTCGATTTACCAGTTGCAGGATATCCAAATATTGATATCCTTTTAGATTTTAAAATTTTATCTACATGACGCATTTTTATATCACCAATTACATTCTATCATTAAACTGAATCTTATTTTAATATTCTAGTTTAAATATATTAATTTTAATTAAATCATTGTTACCTATTTTGTTATACACTTTTATTTGTTAGTTGAATAATGATTCTTAATGAGACTTACAACATCATCATATTTTTTATTTTAAATAAAAAATATATCTAATTACATAAATATTAAATATGATATAATCGGATTGGTGATAACATGAAACATTTTCCAAATATTTTATCTTTCTTGAGAATTCTTTTATCAATTTCGTTAGCCTTTTTACATTACGGAACGGAATCCTTCATTATTGTATACCTTTTTTGTGGAGTAACTGATATTCTAGATGGTTATATAGCACGCAAATTTAATTTGGAAAGTATCTTTGGAGCTAAAATTGATTCTTTTGCTGATATATTTATGTTTATTATGATTACCTGTATTGTAGTTATACAAAAATATGAATTACTACAACCGTTCTTAATACTGATATTACTGATAACTTTAATTAAATTAATCAATTTATTAATACCCTTTTTTAAATGCAAAAGATTTGCCAGTATTCATACATGGGCAAACAAATTAACTGGAATACTTATCTTTATAGCGCCACTTCTATTGCATAATTCATTGATAATTTTATCAATTTGTATTATCGCCTTTTTATCTGCTATTGAAGAACTCTTAATTCATATATTTATTCCAAACTCTGATTTGAATCGTAGAAGTATCTTTTTGAAATAACGGAAGTATTTTTTACTATGAGGTACAATTTTATTAATGATTAAAAATGAACTATATAAACTAGTTCATTTTATTTTTATATTGATTTCTATCTCTTTAAAACCTAGTCTTTTACATTCTTTTATAGCATGCTCTAGCATTATTGTTCCGTACCCTTTGTTTCTCACTGGTGATCTTACAATATAAAATATTTGACTTCCTTTTTCTTTCCAATAATCATTTTTTAAAGTTCTGATTTCAACTTCTCTGACTAGATAGTCGTTTATGTAAAATATATAGAAAATGAAACTATTTTATCTTTTTGTTTTAAAAATAGCGGTGGAATAGTAGTTTTCCATTATTTCCATTTTTGCTGCTCAAATATTGCATTTCTCTTTTCTTTTGAGCTATTAAAATAAATCTACCATAAAAGTTTAAATTGTTAATAAATATTAAGATAAACATACTAAAACACTATCTAATTTTATAATTATTTTATTTAAAAACTGATTTGTGCTATAATAAATTCATTAATAAATATTAGAGGTGAAAAATGGAACAATTAAAATCCGCTTTAATAAAAGATGATAAAATCATACCTTGTTTCTATTATGAAATAGAACAAAAATGTATAGATTTAATTAATGAATATTGTAAAACATCTGATGAAAATAAAAATGAATTTGAAATTTTTTCGGAAAATTATCATACTTTTAAACCGTATTTTGATTTTGTCGTTTGTAAGCTTGGCTATAAAATCTTCAATCCCGAATTAAAATCAAATAGCATTTTATATGGGAAAGATAATCACATGTATATTTCAAATGAAACTGATCCTAACCCAAAAGGCTTTTGTTATGACTTAAGTGATGATAAAACCTTAAATATTCATCCTATGACAATGGACTCCTCTACTTTTCATGACTGTCTAATTGATTGGAATGGTAATCATTTATTACCTAAAGATATGTTTGGTCACGTTCATATTCTACAACAACTATTAAACTTATTGTTAATTTCTAACAAAAGGATTTGTGAAGAATATGTAGATTATAAAGGTAACATCTCTTTTTTCGTTCAGCGATATTTACCTTTAATTCAATTTCAAGCAGACCGACAAGGAAGAACAGTTTTAACTAAAATGGTTATAAGAAAAACTAACATTACTGGGGCGCAAACCAATTTTATAGAATATTTGCTAGATAATAGATATACTTATCCTAGTTGTGTACTAGATTGTGGAATAATGGATAAATATGATACGGCATGCAATATTAGTGATGAGTTAGAATATAAATCATCTATAGAAAACACATCGAAAAGGGCATAGTAATCAGCAGCCACAAGAAAAAATTCTATTCCTTAGGATTAAAAAGGTTTAGCAAACAATAGTTTTCTGAAATTTTTATACTGTAGGCGATAGCTAAATTCAGAGTTCATCATATATAATCACTCTGGTTGGACATGATAAAGCTATACTGGATTATTTTCACCAATAAAATATATAATCTATGCATTCAAATATATTTTATTTTTTCATGCATAGATAAATATTTCCTTTTAGTTGTCTGCCTACCTCTAATAACACGTTCTTATGAGTGGGACTGTTTTTTAAATTTCAATCTTTAGATTGGAATTTTTTATAGACTTTAATATTTTGGGGAAACTTTATAAGGAGTTTGCAAGATTTTTTCATAGAAATTGATTCATTAGATAGATTATAGCTCTATAGTGAGATAATGAAACCAGTTATCCTATCATCCATAGAAATTCTTTCATCAATACAATTTATAGCAAAATTTCGAATAGAGTCCATTTTTACTTTAGTATCCACATTTTTATAATCAAATCTATTAACTAATTTATTTATATAATCTTTTTCTTTTATATATTTTAGTCCACTAGTAAAATTATAATCAAATATAAATGCAATATAAGAGATCCAAATATCTACTGCTGTTTTTCTCTCTTTACTTACAATTGTCCTTTTTGACATAAAATCATTATAAATATTATCACTTATTGATGAGCCTTCTATTTCCTCTTTTGTAACATTTGCCATAGTATATACATCATCAACGGACTTTACTCTAAAACTATCTGTTTTATCTGCATCCCTAATTAATTTGCTATGTAATATTTCTTGGTCATTCATATTTTCCATATTTAATTGATACTTATTATGATTTGATATTGCTAGTTTTATTATTTCATCATATTTATCATCACTAATAAATTCTCTAATTAAATTACTGTCAAATAAAATTTTTACACCTAGTGAAGCATGATCTAATGTTTCATAATCTTTAAAATTATCAAACTCTTTTGCTTGCTCAAATCTTCCTATGTCATGTAGTAGTGCTATTATTTTAGCTAACTCAACATTTTCTTTATCCAAATTTAAATCTTTTGCAATATATTCAGACATATCAACTACAGCATAAGTATGTATTACTTTATGGGATACTTTTTTATCGTTCATATCAAAATTATCATCTATAAATTTTTGAAATCTTAATTTTGCTTCTTCATAATTCATTTTCCTTCACCTATTATAAGTATACTATATAATTATTAAAAATCGAACTAATATTATTTAGTTCGATTAACTTCATATAGGAAACTTTATAAGGAGTTTGCAATATTTTTTCCATAGAAATCGATTTATTAGACTATAGGTCTGATTGAATATATCAGCAATTATTTTTATATTATATAATAATTCATGTTGCAAAAATAATATGTGCTTAAATAATTACCAATAATATTAAATCTTTATTCATCTTCTTTTAATTCTTCTGATAAATTTGCTAATAATTTATTTAAATCAGAATTAATTGCAGTCTTCTCTTTTGTTAAATTAATTTTAATTTTTTGCTGTTGAACTATATCGCTTTCTATTTTCTGAATAGTATTAAACATTGTTGCTTCGATGTTAGAGATATTTTTACTTTGGGCTATATCCGATAAGTAATTACCATTACTATCAATAAACTCTATATTAACATCATATATAAACCCATAATCTAATAAATATGAAATTTGCCATTTCCCGGGAATTTCTGAATCTGTCGATTTTACATTAACTGTACTGATAAAAGAATTATTGTAATAGTTTCCAGGGGCTGTTTTCAACTCTGAAGATATTGCTCTATTAAATAAATCTACTAAATATTCTTTGCTCGCTATTTCAACATCTAAACCATCCAGATCTTTAATATCTATTTCCTCATTAAACTGATTTTTATTAAAAAAATCATGAATTTTTTTGATGTCATTTTTATAAACTTCAGATATAGATAGAGTGACATAATTTGGCTTTACTTTATCTAATATTTCCCCAGTTTCTTTATTAACAACTGGTACGTAGTAACCTTCTAATTCCTTATATTTTAAATTATACCCATCAAAAATATATACGTTTTTATCTTTAAAATATAGTATTTCCATGGCGTAAATCCAACCATCATTCTTTAAGTCGTATGCACTTTTTTGAGAATAGTATAAATCATCACTAGTTGCTGATTTTTGATTACTCGCTTTTACTTTTTGATCAAGTAATACAATTCCACTTACTATTGTTAGTATAAGTACTAATATTGATATATTTCTTATCTTATTTTTAATAATCTTTTCATCTCCATTCTATTTTAGTTGATGCAAACACTATAATTAAATAATGACTTTTCAACTGTAGGTCCACCATATTTTCCAGATATAACAAAATCCAAATATAATTCGCAAGTTTGATCTCCTTCACTATCAATATTTCCAGTAATATAGGTTTGGCTAAGTTCAAAAATAGTTAGTACCCGACCCATAGCTGTACCAACATATTCTTTTACTCTTTCATCGTCATTTCCTGCAGGATCCTCCTGTGTGAGTTCCGTAAGTGATAACGTATTATTTTTTCTTTGATTGAAATAGAAAGATATCTTCTTCATTTTCTATCGTTTGTATCTGACAGTTATTATTAGAATACTCTTTAATTACTTTCTCCCAAAACTGATAAGCTCCTATATTATTTTCCATTGGTTGCACTTTCCAATCACCATTAAACATATCAAAAATTTGGTGCGCTACTGTTTTTCCGATATGATGTTTTCGGTACTGTGGAAGAATTAAAAACTCTGCAATTGCTTGAGCATTACCAACGTGACTTGTTTTTAAATTTCCATTTATCATAACAAATCCTACAATATGATTTTCTTGTTTAATAAAATAAGCAAAACGAGTATCATCTTCAAAATAAGTATCAAACCATTTATATTCAAATACCCCCTGCTCGGTAATATCATTATCCACATAAAAACTGCCATCATATAAAGCAAACTGCAATAAGTTCCACAAAGTGGTTTTATCTTGCTCTAATACTTTAATTAACTGTATATTCATTTTAATCACCTCTATTATGTATCGAATTAAATAATGGTTTTATCTTATAGTATATATCAATATTCTTATTTTCATCAATTTCAATTTTATTGATGATACTAGCTAATAATTTTCGATCTGGTTTTTTAAAGGATAAGAATGTCTTAATCTTTTCTTTATAATTATCGTTATCATATAATTTGTTATTTAAAAGACTTTTTTGTTCTAGTTCTAAAGATTCTATAAGAGTTTCACTTTCATTTATTTCCTTTTGTAACTTTTGGAATACATTTTGATAAATTTCATCTGTAACTTTTTTATTTAGTTTATCAAGATACATCTGTTCAATATTTTGACGATGTGATTGAATTATATTGTTTGCATTTTCAATTCGTTTGTTAATATCTTGAAGTACCTTTGTTTTTTTATTGTTATTTTTAATAATACTTTCAAAATGACTAACATCAATACATTCTTTGCACTTCTTTCGAATGTCACCAAGAACCAGTTTTTCTAAATCCTCATACCGCATAGAATGACATGTACAAAAACTTTGTTTCGCATATTTCCGATAATGATTACAAATTGTATAATGCCTAGTCTTATCACTACTTTTATTAATTCCAAGAGTATGACCACACTCTTTACAATAAAGAAATCCTTTTAACAATATATCTTGAATATGTGTAGAAATATTTCTGTTTTTATCATAAACATTTTGTACTAAATTAAAGGTTTCTAAATCAATGATTGCTTCATGCGTATTTTCTACAACAACCCACTCATTTGGATTTGTATGAATAATTTTTTTCGATTTATAATTGATTTTTTTTCTTCGACATTGTGTTAAATTACCTGTATAGTTTGGATTCTTTAAAATATCATCAATCGTTCTTTCATCCCAGATTGCTTTTGTTTTTTCATTATCTTTATAGTTCATCCCTTTGTGGACACTTGGTCGTGCAATTTTTTGTTCTGTTAAATAATGTGCAATCTTCTGCAAGCTATTATTATCTAAAAACATCTTATATATAGCTCTTACAACCTCGCTAGCAACTGGATCAATGATTAAATGGTATTTGTTCACAGGATCCTTTAAGTAGCCATAGGGCGCCTGTGAACCTAAAAATAACCCTTGTCTTTTCTTTGTGTTTAAAGTAGATTTAATTTTCTTAGAAATATCCTTACAATAAAAATCATTGATTACCGCTTTAAAGGGTAACATTTCATTTCCTAGAGTATCTAAGTAAGTATCAATCCCATCATTGATGGAAACGTAGCGGGCTCTTTTTTCAGGAAAGTATTTTTCAGCATAATGTCCTGCCTCAATATAGTCACGTCCTAATCTGGAAAAATCCTTTGTAATGACCATGTTTATTTTTTTACTTTCAATATCCTGAATCATTCGGTTAAATTCCTTACGATCAAAAGTAGTTCCGCTAATACCATCGTCGATATATTCATCTATCACTAGTAATTGTTCTTTTTTTGTATATTCCAAAATAAAATTTCGTTGATTTTTTATACTTTCACTTTCTGTCGTTTTTCCTTCGTCTTCTCTAGAAAGTCTCATATAAATACCAACCTTATATGTGTTTTGTTCTAACATTGTTCCTCCCTCTAGGAAAACACATATTGATTATTTATTATATCATAATTTCATATGAACTTTTAAATCATCAGGACTCATTCAAACAATAATTAATAAAAAATTGTTCTAAAATATCCTGTAGTGTCTTACCATCATCATCAAAATAATTAGTAATTGTCATTTCACATCCTCCTAATTAATGATATGGTACTAAATGCTATAAAATGAGAATGATAGTTGGTATAAACCATCATTCTATAATTACTATCAAGAGCAATTACAATTAAAAACGTTATAATTTAAAATCATAACGTTTAATTTACTATCATTTATTTTAACTTTATTATCATCAAACAGATAATTTTTTAATTGATTCTGTATATAGAAAGTCAGTTCAAACTATATCTTCCACCAAATATTATTTATTTCTATTTCTTATAAGTTCAATTCTAATATCGTGCAATATTTGTATCACTTCAGCTATAGCATAAGTAAATACAGTTGTTATTGCACTTCCAAACCAGATAGTCAGCAAAATAGTCACGTCTTTTTGACAAACCATAAGACCAACAGCAAAACCTAAAATCATTGTTGCCCATGCAATCCCCTTAATAATGTTAGCAACCGTATTCGTTGGTCGTTTTTTTATAATCTCTTGTTGTTCTACTTTATCGAGATTATGAATGCTATTTCCAGTCGATAATTGTGTCATTCCTAAATAATCATCAATATCTTTATCTAATAAATTAAAATAATTCTCAAGATGCTTTTTTACAGACTTATTATTTTCTTCGCTATATTCTTCATCCAGATTTTCATATTTTTTAGTAATAAAAATCAATAAATCTTCATTTGTTAGTGAACAATGTAACACTTGTTCCGCAGTATCAAAATCTTCTTTAATTGATTCTAAAATTTCTGCTAATTTTTCACTTTTTGTTTTTCCAATATCTTTTACTAATTTCTCATATAAATTATCCATTAAATTCCCTCCATATAATCAAATAAATCTATTAAAATTTTTATCCTTTTGAATCCACTATTTTATAACGATTTTACCTGCATCCATTCGGAACACTTCATCACAAAGTAGTTCAATATCTTCTTTTAAATGAGTTGCAATTAAAACCAATTTTCCTTCGTCCTTTAGTTCCAATAATAATTTTCTTAATGAGTCAACAGAACTATCATCTAATCCATTGAATGGTTCATCTAAAATAATTATTTTTTGATTTTCCATAATAGCTTGGGCAATCCCTAACTTTTGTTTCATACCTAAAGAATATTTACCATACTTCTTGTCTTTTACATCCTCCAAATGTAATTTTTTTAGAATTTCAATAAGGTGTTCATCATCAACCTTTTTATTAATTGCTGCTAACATCTGTAGATTCTCAAAACCAGATAAATTATATAAAAATTTTGGTTTTTCAATCATCACGCCGATTTCATTAACGTTTATATTTGTTTTTAAATCTTTTCCATCAATAATAATAGTTCCTTCTGTTGGTAAGATGAGTCCACTAATGGCACGAAAAAGCATTGATTTTCCACTCCCATTTCTTCCAACAAATCCATAAATATTTCCACTTTTTAAAACCAAATTTACATTGGACAATACCGTTTGATGATCAAGAATTTTACTAACATTTTTAAGTTCAATCATATTATCACTTTACTCCTTCTCTAAAAATTCTTTTTTTCTAATTACTAATTTCAATCCTACAATAATAACTGTAAAATAAAATATAAAAAATATTAATGTCGATAAAAAATACATTCCATAATTTGAAAAATTCATATCATATTGGGTTAAATGAACTGCAGGATTTAATGACTTTAATAAAAAGTTATTTCCAATAGCAACATATTTTAACAAATATATTAGTAAAAACATAAAAATGTTCATTATTCCAGAAATAGTACTGTTTTTAAATGCAAAATAACTTGCTATTGAGAATAATTGGAGTACTATCAAAAAGAAAAATAATTTTACTAACTTACTCACTAGAAAAAACAGATTAGTTGCAAACGATACCTTTTCAATTGTATAGTCTGATACACCCATCATATTAAAGCAAATCAACATTACTAAAATATAGTAAACAAATACAATAGCAAGTGATTTTAAAGAAACCGTAATTACAAATTTTAAATATTTTTTTCTTGTTGGAAATCGATTAATAAAGATTGGGTTATTAATTTTTTTATAAGTAATAGCCGTAAAAATATAAAAAACAGGAAAGATAAAAACAGTTAAGTAATTAAGTGATATTATTATATTTAAAAATGCATTTATTGTAATAGGTTCCTGATTCCATGTTGTATATAATATTCCTCCAAGAAAGAAAAAACTAATTAAGATAATTACAATTGGACTATTTGTAATATTTTTCACAATTGAATTATTCTTCATAATCAAGTAACACCTTCTCTTCGTTATGGTATAAAACATAAACTAATACCGTACTAATTAAAATTCTTATAATCCCTAATCCATATATTTCAATCCAATTAATCTCAGATAGTGACGGAAAATACAAATCAAAATAACTGGAACGGATATGAATTGCATCACTAGTTATTGTACTAATAAACGCATAAATAAAATTTCCTTCAATATATCCCCAAAAAAATATAGCTAAAAATAATGAAATTAAAACTAAATAAAATTTATTAATATATCGAGCTAAAATGAGGGTTAAATTAATACTCAATATCCCATATAAAATCAATCCTATTGTTACTAAAGTAACAAATAAAATTGGATTTTTAGCACTAAAATTAAGTAATGAGGTTGTCTCGTAATTAACTTTCGTTCCAAATAATAAAATTCCTACTAAAAGTATCAATAATGAAATCATTGGTAATACAAACAACGACTTAAAATAACTTATAAAAATTTCCTTTTTCATATATTTTTTATATTGTGTACGTACAGCAACATTTTGTATAAATCCCGTCTTTAATTTTCTATATAGAGGAAATACTGTAGCAATAGCAATTAATTGCGGAGATAATAATAACAAAACTGTCCCCAAATTATATTGTAATGAATATTGCCACAAAGAAAAACCACTCATTTTATCAAAATAATCTTTTGGAATACTTTGAACACCAATCCAAAAATTAATTACAACCATAATTAACAGAATACTGATTATAATTATTAACTCTTTATTTTTTTTATACAAACTCATAATAATCTCCTTATAAAAATGAGAGCATAGGATTTTAAAATGCTATACTGCAATTAAACTAATATTTTATTAATGAATCCACCACTTAAAAGTAACGTAGGTATAATACACATAATTAATTCTTGAATCAACAAAAACCCTGTAATCAACTCCTGGAAGCATAGAATTATCATTATTAAAAATAACATCTTTCTTTGTACTCAAAGTCTTCCATGGACTCATATTGTTCCCATTTTTATCTTGAAGAACAACATCTAGTTGTCTTTCTACTTCTGTATAACGAAGTTCTTGTGTTGCAACTTCCTGTTTTGTTCTTGTATATGTATTAACTGATCCGTTAAATGGTGGAACACTATGTCTAAAGACGTATGGATCACTACTATTAGCCTTTACCCCTAACATACAGGTAATTGAACTTACAACTAACATCGAAACTAAATATTTTAAATATTTCATGTTTTCTCCTTTCAATCCTATACTCCTTATTTCAATCATAATACTTGCTATAAGCAAAGTCAATAATTGTCGAATAACATTCATGATATGTCTAAAATAATGCTTGAATGGTATAATAATCAATTTTTAAATTAAATATTCCTGACTTTAAAATATTTTTATAGATAATAAAAAACAACTTAATTAAAGTTGCCTAGTATCAATATGCATTTTTCCATGTATTATCACTTATCTAACATACATCATATAGATCAACCCAGACATTAGCATAGTCATAGGCATAATTATCTGGTAACGATTTGAAAGAACTAAACCACACCTCAGTATTGCTACCTTTACAAGCACTCGCTGCAGTTTGAAGAATATAAGTTGAACTTCGTCTCCTTGGTGAAACTTGATACATATGTGGTGCGGCATATGTTGCGGTGCACTGTTTGGCTTCAACTTGTTCAATTTTAATTGAAACACCAATAACAGCCAGTAAGGATAATAGTAAAATAAGTTTCTTCACTGTTTCACCTCCCATCTTTTTTTATCTATTAAATGCATAAACACATGTAATAGCATATTGTTAGTAATTTGCTTAATCTATAATTAAAAAAACAGTACTAAATTACTAATAAAAGATAAAAATTTTATCAAATTTAATAATTATGAAAAGTACTGCTAATTCATCTAAAAATTACAATAATTTAGAATTATTTTATTTGCACTATTCTATACACACCCTAATTATACAAATAGCACACAAAATGTCAATGTTTTTGATGTAATTAAATATTTTTTTGATATAATTAAGTAAGAAAGGGCAGAGGAATATGAAAAAGCAAAATATTTTAGTTTTAACTGTTTTTGTATTAATTTTGATTTTTATCTTATTTTTAAAGTTTTTTCCTTTTGGAGGAAGATATTATAAGTTATCTAATAAAAATAATTTTAAAATACCAAAAATATCATTTTTAAACGAATCAAAAGAAAATTATATAAGTTTTAAAACTATCCGAGGTATGACAATAATAAAAAAAGAATTAGAAGATTCTTTTAATGAATATGAAAAAGGAATTTGCAATAATAAAACTATTTTTTATGATGAAAAAAGTGATATTACCATCATCGAATATAATATTGATTCTGGATTTATATTTAATACTTTCTATATTAAATATTATAAGGGTAAATTTGATAGGAATGAATGTAGTGTAATAAAGGATGCTACAAAACTAGATTATCAAATAAGAAGTGCCTCCTTGAACTATCAGAATCGTTGCTCAATACCCGAGCAATTTGAATATAAAAATAATAACGGAAATAAATATAATGTTTATTATGATTGTTTTGGAGATATATTATTCAAAACAGGTTTAGATGAGATGAATTTTTTGGACAGTATGCTTAAATATAGTTGGATATCAATGGATACTGTTGTTGACTTTCTAAAATACCAGGTGAAAAATGGAAATGCATCCAGTGAAATACTAATTGATATGGAAGCAACCATATATAGAAATAAAGGTTTCAGTTTATTAACTTGCAACACCTCTGCAGGAAACAAAGATATCTATATAGGCGGGACTGATTTTCAAGTAAAAGAAAATTATTGCAAATAATTATCTAAGTAAAATTAAGCAAAATATATATAAGTTAGGACAATGAGACTTCAAAAAAACAAGAATTTTACTTTTGTAAATTTTCTTGTTTTTTTATATGCATTAATAAAAATTTTTATCACTACAACATATTTAATATAAAATCAAATAATATTTTATATTACCCTTAAAATTATAAAATGATAATATGTATTCCATATAGAATGAGTACATTCGAATTTTTTAATGCTTCATATAATAAAATGTGTATTAAAAAATACACATAAGTTTATAATTAGATGGTAAAAAACTATCATTCTTTATGCCGTAAATAATGATTTAATATATTATATTATAAAATATTGTTTTGTTGCACAAATATAAAACAATATCTTATATTTCTTATTAAAATATTCATCTAATTATAATAAAATATATATATTTATGCCAAAGATATATATTATTTAATTCAAGGAGATGATTAGATGGCAAACAGTGGAGACCCATATGTGTTAAATGTGCAAAAATGGGTCAATAGCAAATTTGGAGATAATGTAAATTATACCGAGATAGTAGAAAATGGATTAACTGGATGGTCAACGATTTACGCATTATTACATGGTTTACAAATTACTCTCGATGTTGGTTCAATAGCTAATAATTTTGGAGATGGAACAGCTAATGCTTTTAATTCTTTTATTCATGAAAATGGTAATATTCAACTAAGAACAAAGGAGCAAGATAGTGAGTTACATGATAGCTATGAAAATGCATCAGGTAAAGAAAAAGAAAAATTAGAAAAATTAATTACTCAATATGAAAATATACATGGGATTATACAAGGTGCATTAATTTGCAAGGGGTATAGTATAGGTGCAAACACACCCACTGGAAATTTTTATGGTGGAACAGGAACTGCTATAATTAATTTAAAGCAAGATGCTGGATTAAATGACACCACTACTATTGTAACATTAAATATTATAAAAGCCTTGCTATCTATGGATTATTTCTATTCATATGATACATCAGAGAAAATACAAAATACTATTAACATGCAGAGATATTTAAATAGAAATTATGAAGAGTATATAGGAATAAGACCATGTGATGGAATCTATTCTAGAAGAACTAATGAAGCATTAGTATATGCAATTCAAGCTGAAGAAGATTTGCCAGTTAGTACAGCAAATGGTAACTTTGGACCAACAACTAAAAATTGTTGCCCAACAATCCCATATAATAATATTGAAACATCATATTTAAATACAACATATAACAAAACTAAAATTAGCAATTTTACTAAACTAATGAAAATAGGATTATACGTCAATGGTTTTGGAGATGGCGATTTTGAAGGATCAATTAATCAAACAATAGTAACAAAATTTCAGGAAAAATATGCTTTAACAATATCAGGAATTTGCAATATAGGGACTTGGCTATCACTCTTTACAAGTAATGGAGATACAGCACGTTCAGCTATCGCTTGCGATTGCGCGACAATCATTAATAACACCAATATAAATGTTTTAAAAGATAATAATTATCAATATATTGGAAGATATCTATCTGGTACTATAGGTGGTGGTATTAGCAAAGCTTTATCAACTACAGAATTGCAACTACTATTTAATAACGGTATTCGTGTATTTCCCATTCATCAAAGATCAGCTAATTCAATTTCTTATTTTACAGATGCTAATGCAATAATAGATGCAGGATTAGCATCTCAATATGCTGATGAGCTGAATTTACAATTTGGTGCTATCATTTATTTCGCAGTCGATTTTGATGCATTGGACTACCAAATAACAGATAATATTATTCCCTATTTCAAAAAATTATACTCAACATTTATGACTAAATGTCGTGGTAAATATCGTTTAGGTATTTATGGCACAAGAAATGTGTGTACCAGAGTATGTGATGCAGGATATGCATGTAGTAGTTTTGTTGGGGATATGTCAACCGGATTTAGTGGCAATCTTGGGTTTCCAATTCCAGATAATTGGGCACTTGATCAATTTGCCACTGTTAAAATATCATCTGGTGAAGATTGGATTGAGATAGATAAAGATGGATTTTCTGGTCAGTATAATGGCATTTCACAAGAATATTATAATGTAAATAATAATTACTATGATGGTAGTATTTTAGATGATGGAACTACCGTAAGAACACTTATTAATATAACGGATGATGCAATACCAGTTTATGAAAGTAAAACCTATGTTCTTCCAGAAGATGGAATTCCACAAACTCCAAATAGAAGATTAGATGGAGCTATAATAGGGTATATTAAGCCAAACGAGTTTTATTTAAGATATGCACTCCATTCTCAAGAGTATGATAACATCCACAGAGTCATGTTTAATGACGGTACTGATGTTAAAATTGGTTATGTTCAAGAACACGGAATAAATTTTGGTATGTTTGAAGATCCATACAGTGATGAAGCAGTTAGATTTCAAATTCCAGCTGGCCAAGATGTATTTACATGTTTTCACTATAATCCATCAACTAGTGAATATGATAAAAATATTTTTGGAAGTGTTCAAGAATTTACTATTAATAAACCTGTTCCCTATTTTAATTCTTCAACCGGAACATATGAGGGAACACTTCAGAAAGGAGACAAAATAAAAATATCTGGTGGAAATAATATTAATCCTGGTTATTCGAGACCTTGGTGTAATCGTGTAGATCAAATAAAATGGAAAGGAAATAATTCGTTTGAATCATTTTCAAAATATGTTAGTATTGGCATAGAATATGCCGGTTCTGGTTCAGAGAGAGCTTGGTATTAATTCAATAATATGACATTCTAAGATTTGTC
>DICM01000026.1 GCA_002416285.1 Caryophanales bacterium UBA5026 | reverse complement strand
GGTGATCGTTAGGGTTCATAACAGATCCACGAACGGTTGGGCGAATACCCATATGTCTTTTACGACCTGCTTTTCCTAAGTTTACAAGTTCATGATCAGCATTTCCAACTTCACCGATTGTTGCGCGGCAAACTGATAACACTTTACGAACTTCACCACTTGTTAGACGTAATAAGGTATATTTTCCTTCGCGTCCTAAGATTTGAACACTTGACCCAGCTGAGCGGGCCATTTGTCCACCTTTTCCCTCTTTTAGTTCCACATTGTGAACCATTGTACCTTCAGGAATATTGGCAAGTGGTAGAGCATTTCCAACTTTAATGTCTGAATTTTCTCCACTTTCAATTTTATCTCCTACTGTTAATCCTTTTGGAGCGATAATATATCTTTTTTCTCCATCAGCGTAGTAGATTAAAGCAATGTTAGCACTTCTATTTGGATCGTACTCGATAGAGGCAACTGTTCCGATTACACCGTCTTTATTACGTTTAAAATCAATAATACGATATTTTCTTTTTTCTCCGCCACCACGATGTCTTACCGTGATTCTACCTTGATTGTTACGACCACCGTTTTTTTTCTTTGAGACAACTAATGACTTTTCTGGAGTACTTGTAGTAATTGCATCATTTGCTAATTTTGTCATTCCACGAGTACCAGGGGTCATCGGTCTAAAACTTTTAATCGCCATGTTCTTCCTCCTTTTAGATTAGAGTTCGATTGAACTACCTTTACTTAATTTAACAATTGCTTTTTTTATTCTGTTAGTTTTTCCGGTATAGCGTCCAACTCTCTTTTTCTTAGGCTTAACGTTAATAGTATTTACGTTTTCCACTTTTACATTGAAAACAGCTTCGATTGCTTGTTTGATTTGTGTTTTATTAGCACGTACATCAACGCTAAATACATAAGTATTGTTAGCAGCTAATGAAGCTGATTTTTCTGTAATGATTGGAGCTTTAATAATGTCGCGATAGTGATTCATTATGCAAGCACCTCCTCAAGTTGTTTAACTGCAGCTTCTGTAATAATCATTGTATCAGCAGCGATTACGTCATAAGTATTAACTTCTCCAACTTCAAGTAACATTACATTTGTAAGATTACGAGTTGCTAGAATAACGTTTTCATTTAATTCTTCTACTACGATTAACACATTTTTCGTTGCATTTAAACCTTTTAATACATTTAATGCCTCTTTTGTTTTTGCATTATCGAAATTGAATTGATCAACTACGATTAATTCACTATTAATTGTTTTGTAAGCAAGTGCAGACTTAAGTGCAAGTCTTCTTTCCTTACGATTCATTTTCTTTGAATAACTTCTTGGATGTGGCCCGAATACGATACCACCATGGTACCATTGTGCTGAACGGATACTTCCTTGACGAGCACGACCTGTACCTTTTTGACGCCATGGTTTTCTACCACCACCGCTTACTTCAGATTTCGTCTTAGTATCATGTGTACCTTGACGAGCTGCGTTGCGAGCTAATGTAATTGCGTCGTATAATACTGCATCATTGGGAACAATTCCCCAAACTTCTGCATTTAAAGTAATGTCATTTACTTTTTCACCTTTGATATTTAATACAGACATTTTTTCCATCTATATTACCTCCTAGTTTGATTCTACTGTTTCCGTAGTTTCTACTACTTCTTCAGTGCTTTCTACTGTCGGTTCAACTACTTCGTAAGAATTTAATTCTTCCATTTCGTTTACTTTTCCAGGATTTTTAACAGCAGTTTGAATCACTACTAATGCTTTCTTTGGTCCAGGAATATTTCCTTTTACTAAAATGACATTATCTTCAACATTTACAGCAACGATTTCAAGATTTTGAATTGTTACTGTTTCAACACCCATGTGTCCAGGTAAGTTCTTACCTTTGAAAACACGCATTGGTCTCATAGTTCCCATTGAACCAGGTCCTCTGTGATAATGAGATCCATGACTCATAGGTCCACGGCTTTGGTTGTGACGTTTGATAACACCTTGGAAACCTTTTCCCTTGCTTGTTCCAGTTACGTCTACTACCTCACCCGGTGTAAAAATGTCAACAGTGATTTCTTGTCCTACTGTATAACTATTTACATCTACACCTCTAATTTCTTTAAAGAAGCGCTTAGGTGTAGTGTTTGCTTTGTTGGTAATTCCAACTGAAGCTTTTGTCGCTAATTTTTCTCTCTTTGTATCGAAAGCTAGCTGAATTGATTCATAACCATCTGTTTCGTTTGTTTTAACTTGTGTTACCACATTTGGTTCAACTTCAACAACCGTTACAGGAATTAATTTACCAGATTTCGTAAATACTTGAGTCATACCTAATTTACGACCTAAGATTCCTTTTTTCATAATTATCCTCCTATAAATTATAACTTAATTTGAATATCAACACCGCTTGGAATTTCAAGACGTGTTAGTGCGTCTACTGTTTCCTTGCTTGGATTGTTGATAACAATAAGTCTTTTGTGTGTTCTTTTTTCAAATTGTTCACGTGAATCCTTGTACTTGTGAACAGCTCTTAGAATAGTAATTTTTTCAATTTCAGTTGGTAGTGGAACTGGTCCACTTACTTCGCCACCCATTCTTTTAACTGTTTCAACGATTTTAGCACAGGCACTATCTAGACTTTGATGTTCAAAAGCCTTCAATCTGATACTAATTTTAGACATATTGTAATCCTCCTCTCGTCTATATCTGGTATAGACTCGCTCCGTGTGAAAACCTGATATCCAGTTGATTTTGTCTAACAACTTAACCGGGTGTATCAGCAACCTCACACATCAATGCATGCCACACATTCATCATGATACTACAAAATTCTATGAAAAGCAAGTATTTTTTATACTTTTTTTCAATAATTGATATACAAAAAAACAGAGTATCTAACTCTGGTATTTTTATTTGTCCTAATAACAATATGGAAGTAATATCGGTATGTCAGTACCATCAATTAAAAATGTTGGTATTCCACTTGAATAAGGCGCAATATCATATTGTTGATAATAGATAACTATTCCCTGGGGCGTCAAAGAAAATTGATCTGATGAAAAATTATCAGATGCAAGTTTTTTATAATCATCAAAATAATAGCTTTTTCCGGATTTCATTTCACCCGTTATCTGCGAATCAATCTCTGTTAAAAGTTTCTGTTCATAATTCAAATTTATCGGAAACAATTCAGCAATTGAAACTTTGTGCCCATCTTTTAAATTCCATGTTTGTGCTGTCCTAATTGTATTGCCATGTGCCCCACCTGTAAAGGTATACTCATCTAAGTACAAGCTAACAATACACATTTTATTATAAGTAACTGTATAGCTCAACATCAGTTCATATTGCATAATCGGGTAGCCATTTTTTACGGATGTTTCATAAGTCTCAACTGCCGTTTTATAAAACTCTGCATCCGCATATTTTTGTAACTCTAGAGCCTTATTTTTATAAAATTCATTGAACGACATTTGTCCTGTCTTAAAAGGAGTCTCTGTCATTTGCGGGTATTCAATTCGATATTTAAGGATGGTTTTGCCATCATGTTTAACTTCTCGTAAAATTTCATTTTTGGTAATTTTATTCAATTTGTTAACCTCCAATTATATTTGTACATTATATGTAATTGGAAGCTAAATAATTTATTCTAGATTTTTTGCTAATAAATATCTACATTATTTCTTACTATATTGAAGTGCTTTTCCTAATATCGCTTCATACTGATTCGGATTTTCTCCTACATTTGAAATACGAATCATATATTCTAAAAGATTGCCATAAGAACGATCAAAATTACTGAGCATGTCGTGAATGAATTGATAAGATTGACAGGAAACGATGCCATGTATTCTTTCATGATCAATAGGCTGTTTTTCTTGATTAAATACTCGGGGACCAAAATCACTTGAGTCTTCATATAACGAACCATTTCTGCTTTGAATCTCTTGTAGAAATTCCATATACCTTTTACATTGTAATCTCATTTCAGATTCTGTCTCATTATATTCTAAAAACTCATCATCAGATTTCCGTAAAGCTAAGTTCACCTGTTCCTCAAAAGAGTGAAATAAGAAAATTCTGTTTCCACTTTTCCACACTTCACAGTCTACTTTCAACTCATTTTTAACAAGACTGATACTTCCTGTTATTTCATCATATAAATTCTTTTTCTTACTAGAAATTTGAAAAATAGTATGATTTGAGCTTGTCATTCCTTGAACCATTTCCCCTTTTTCTGTTTGAAAAAAGAATTTTCCATTTCTTAAAAATTGTGGTTTGATGAGGCCAACCATCTTTTGTGGTTGATCTTTAGTTTTTATTTTTCCTCCGAATTTTGAGCGTTCTAACGAAAATCCATTTAAAAGAATATCAAATGTATTTTCCAGTTTTTTATTATTTGTAAATCTCACTACAATTCCTTCTTTCTACATAATTACCTCTCTCAATAGAACAAGTATGGTATTTATAATATATTCCTTATTTTGGTTTCTGTTTTCCTTCAATACCACAAGTACTTTTCTGTAAAATTCTTTCTTTTCTCGAGAATAAATACTAAAGTATACTATATTATCATTCCCAGAAAGATTACTTGGATCTGTTCGATTTAATTTTCCAGTGATTCCAATTCCATAATCACTGTTACTGAAATCACTTATTGCTTTTGCCATCGCATCTGCTGTCTCCTGTGAATACACCGTATAGGTATCAATTACTTCTTTTGATACACCCATCTTTATTTTATATTCATTACTGTAAGTTACAGCGGCAAAATGAAATACTTCACTCGCCCCTTCAACATTTGTAATAGCGTTGGCAACTCCACCACCAGTACAGGATTCCATAGTTGCAATTGTTCGCTTTTTTTCAAGTAATAATTGAATTATCTCTTTCATATACTCTCACCTTTTATTATAAGTTTATCAATTTTAAACATGAATAACAAGAAATTCACAAAAAGAATAATGAAAAAATTAAAAATATGTTACAATAAATTTAAGAATAAAATGGAGGCTTTATTATGATTGTTACAATAATAAAAAAGAAAGAGACTACTAGTATAACTTTGCCATCAAAAATATATGGAGATTATTGGATTCATGATAGTCAGAAAAAAAGCTTAGTTAATATCCAAGAAGAAAATGGTACTTGGATAATAAAAAGCACTCATATTTCAAGTATAAAAAAAGATAATTCATTTGTGGAAAAAGTAAGGTTACTAGAATATCATTTTTATGTTTTAAATCTAAAATCTACAAATGAGCAATTTTTAATATATTGTTCCCCTGTATTTGATGATAGTTTTATAAAGATTGCACCTTTGACAAAAAAAATAATAATCGGTTCTGATAATAACTGTGATATACAATATGAAAATTCTTATGTTATGAATCAACATATACAATTAGAATTTGATAATAACCTTTGGAAAGTTACAAATTTAAATAATTCTCAGTACATTTTTTTAAATCATCTTGAGATTACTGAAAAACAATTAAAAAACAGCGATATGATTTTTCTTATGGGTTTAAAAATTATTGTTTTAAATGATTTTTTAATTATTAATAATCCAAATAATAAAGTAAAGATTAAAAGTGAGAGTATTAATATCAAATTAAAAGAAATTTTGCAAAAGCCTAGTTTAAATGATATCGAAACCGATATTCCATTCTACACAAGTGACGATTTTTTTCATAAATCGCCAAGATTTAGAACTCTTGTAGAAAATAAGAAAATTTCTATTGATCCACCGCCTCCAAAACAGTCTGATGAAGAAATTCCCATTTTTTACACACTTGGACCAATGCTTACAATGGGAATGACATCTTCTATTACCGGCATTACCGCTATTTTAAATGTAAACAACGGAACACAAAGTTTTTCAAGTGCCATTCCTAGTATTTTTGTTTCTCTTTCTATGATGGCAACTATGATTTTATGGCCAATTCTTACTAAAAAATACGAAAAAAGTAAAAAAAAGAAGAAAGAAAAAATCAGACAAGAAAAATATAAAGAATATATATTGACAAAGCAAAACGAAATTACATCAACTATTAAAGTTCAGCAACAAATATTATTAGAAAATAGTGTTTCATTAAAAGAATGCGAACAAATTATACTTACAAGAAAAAGACAATTATGGGAAAGAGAAATTGACCAAAAGGACTTTATGAATGTTCGCTTAGGAATTGGTTCTTTACCTCCACAAATTACAATAGATTATCCAGAACAACATTTTTCACTTGATGAAGATAATTTACAACAATATATTAATGAAATTAAAAACCAGACAAAGAGAATTGACGATACTCCAATTTCGATTTCACTTGTCGAAAAAAACATTTCTGCTATAATTGGACAATCAGAAATGACAAACAAATTTATTCAAGGAATCTTATTACAATTAATGACTTTTCACAGTTACCAAGATTTAAAAATTGTTGTTTTTACTGATGACGAAAAAAGTAATCATTGGGAATCGCTTAAATTTTTACCTCATTGTTGGGATAATGAGAAATCAATTCGATTTTTTTGTACTAAAGTAGAAGAGATGAAACAGGTATCCAGCTATCTATTAAATATATTTAATGACAGAAAATACGTCGATAATGATCTTGATAAAACAAGAAATTTAGACTATAAATTTTTTCCATGTTATTATCTAATATTTATTGATAATATAAAATCTGCACAAAATATCGAGATTATTCAGAAAGTATTAAACCAAAACATCAATATGGGATTTTCTATTTTAATTTGTAATGATAGATTATCAAATCTTCCTAAAGAATGCTCTACTTTTATTACACTGGCAGAAACAGGTAGTGGAATTTTCGAAAATGAATTAATTGCCAATAAGCAAAAAGAATTTACACCAGATATTGATACAACAATAGATATTCAACAATGTGTAAAAAAATTAGCAAATATACCTATTGATTTATCACAAAATGGAAATCTTTTACCATCATCCATTTCTTTTCTGCAAACTTATAACGTGGGAAAAGTTGAACAACTAAATGTATTAGAACGTTGGCAAAACAATGATCCTACGATTAATTTAAAGGTTCCCGTTGGAAAAGATGAAGCCAATGAACTTTTCTATTTAGATTTACACGAAAAATTCCATGGTCCCCACGGTTTAATAGCCGGAATGACTGGATCTGGAAAAAGTGAATTTATTATTACCTATATCTTATCTTTAGCTATTAATTACCATCCACATGAAGTTAGCTTTATTTTAATTGATTATAAAGGTGGCGGATTGGCGGGTGCGTTCAACAATAAAGAAACCGGAGTGAAACTCCCTCATTTAGCGGGTACAATTACAAATTTAGATACAATTGAAATGAAACGCTCTTTGGCATCAATACAAAGTGAATTAAAAAGAAGACAAAGAATGTTTAATCAGGCACGAGATCAATTAAATGAAAGTACAATTGATATTTATAAATACCAAAAATTATATAGAGAAAAACGGGTAGAACTCCCAATTCCGCATCTTTTTATCATTTGTGATGAATTCGCAGAACTAAAAGATCAACAACCTGAATTTTTATCGCAATTAATTAGTACAGCAAGAATTGGACGTAGTTTGGGTGTTCATTTAATTCTCGCCACACAAAAACCGGCAGGAGTTGTCGACAACCAAATTTGGAGTAACAGTAAGTTTCGTGTCTGCCTAAAAGTACAAGACAAAGCTGATAGCATGGATATGATAAAATGTCCGGACGCTGCAATGTTAAAACAAACCGGCCGATTTTATTTACAAGTAGGCTATAACGAATTATTTCGTTTAGGGCAATCAGCATGGAGTGGGGCCCCCTACTTTCCAACCGAAGAAATAAAACCAAAAATTGACTCATCAATTGAATTTGTTGACAATATTGGATACTCATATAAAAGTATTGAGCAACAAAAAAAGAATTACATAGAATCAAAAGGTGAAGAGCTGAAAAACGTATTAAACTATATCGTTGATTTAGCAAAAAAAGAGAATGTTGAAACAAAACAATTGTGGCTTGATAGAATCCCTGATGAAATTTTTGTGGAAGAGTTAAAGAAAAAATATCAAACAATTCATCACAAATTGGAATTAAATCCCATTATTGGTGAGTTTGATGATCCAAATAATCAAAAACAAGATTTATTAACTATCCCTATTTCAAAAGAAGGAAATGCAATTATCTACGGCTCATCAGGAAGTGGAAAAGAATTACTATTAACAACAATGATTTATTCTTTAATAATGCAACACTCTAGCGAGGAATTAAATACCTATATTCTTGATTTTGGTTCAGAAACACTTCAAAACTTTTCAACTGCTCCACAAATCGGTGACGTATTATCAATAAATGATGAAGAAAAAATTAACAATTTATTTAAGTTCCTATTAGCAGTAATAGATGAACGAAAAAAATTATTTGCTAATTATAATGGTAATTTTAAATACTACTACGAAAATTCCAGCAATACCATACCAAATATTGTTGTTGTAATTAATAATTATGAAGCTTTTTCAGAGATTTATGACAGTTATAACGAATTACTATTAAAGTTATCAAGAGATAGTCAAAAATACGGAATATATTTTATATTGACTGTTATTAACCCAAATAGTATAAGATATCGATTACAACAGAACTTCAAGTTACAATACGTATTACAAATGAATAATCCCGATAATTATGTTAGTATTTTAGGAAATACAGAAAAATTAGTTCCATCTAAATCATATGGAAGAGGTCTTGTAAAAATCGATCATGTCTACGAATTTCAAACGGCACTCGCATATGAATTAGATAGTTTGACAGACTATATAAAAGCAATTTGTGAACGTTTACAAACCTTATATCAAAAAAAAGCAATTTCTATTCCAACTTTACCGGAAAAAGTAACAATACGTGATATGAAAAACAAAATCAGTAATATCAAAGAAATTCCAATTGGGATTATAAAAAATAATTTAGAAATTCAAACCTACAATTTTATAGAAAAGCCAAGTGCCATTTATAGTAATAATATGGATGACATTTATAAGTTCTTAAAGCCATTAATAAAAATATTAGCAACAATTAAAAATCAAAAAACAATTATTATAGATAGTAATGGTGAATTTAAAATCGACTTATCAAAACAAACTTATTATTATAAAAACAATTTTGAGGAAAATATAAATCAAATCATAAATTTTTGCAACCAAGTAGATAATTATAATATTAAAAATAAAGATAATAAAATATCCATAGTCATTATTATTATTGGTATTGATAAAATTAAAAAAGAATTACAAAATAGTACTATTCTCAGCGATTTTTTCAATAAAATAAGTAATTTAGAATATATCAATAATATTCTTGTTGATACTATTGATAATATTAAAAAAGTAGAATATGAAGCATGGTATTCTCTTGCAAACGATAATTCGAATGGAATTTGGATTGGAAACGGAATTGCTGATCAATTTACACTAAAATTGGGAAAAACACCAAAAGAAATAAGAGACGAAATTGGCTCTCATTTTGGATATTCCGTTATAAAACAAAATCCTACTTTAATTAAACTGATAGAAGAAGATGGTGAATCAAATGAATAAAATATTAATTGAATTATTTATTCCAATGTTAGATCAACGTTTAGAATTATTTATTCCTATTAATAAAACATTTTATCAAACTTCTATTTTAATTCAAAAAGCGATTATGGAAATGACCAATGGAGCATATAAAATATCTGATAAGGCTATATTTTATAATCAAACCACTGGAAAAAGCTATGATATAAACGAGATTGTAAAAAATTCAGATTTGCAAAATGGCTCGTCCTTACTATTAATTTAAAAAAAACCAATTCATAAGAATTGGTTTTTTTATCTACTTATTATTTTTATGAAAAATTTGAAAAAATAGTTCCTGCTGCTGCATCTGCTGCAGCATTAACCTCTTGTGCTTTTCGAACACCATTTGCTGCCGTTTCAATCGATTCAACAAAAGAATTAAAATGTGAAGCAATTCGCTTAAAATCATCATAATTTTGATTTGAACCTTCACTCTGCCATTGTTCACCATGAAGCTTTGCCATTTTTCCATTTACTTGATTTATGTATTCTTGAATATTATGAGCAGAACTAAGCATTGCTGTTACCGCATCTAGAGTCTGCGCATATTGCATTTTTGTCATTGCCATTTTATCACCTATCCTAACATATTATTAAACATATTCATTAAATCATTTTCCTTTTGATCAAATGATTTTGCTACCTGGATTGTTCCCTCAGCAAAAGATTCTACCAAACTTGGCAGTTTTAATAATTCAGGTTTATAAGAATCCATTGTTGTTTGAAAAGCTGTTCCAGAAGGACTTGTCCAACTTTGCATTAAATTTTGAAGATGTCCATTATATATTTTATCAATTTCATTTCTACACATTAATGCTAAATCCTGCAATTCCTTAGCTGTAGTTTGCATTGCTTCTGTATCAGTATATATTCCATTATTCATAATTACCCTCCTACATTTTCCAATATATCATAGTACTATGCAAAAAGCAATGAACTATACAATACTTGACATATTTCTAATCTAGAGAAGTCAAACATATGTTACACTTTTTATAAAAACAAATCTCTCTGATTAATTAAATTGATAATTTCTTACCATTTCATTTGGATTTTTAAAATTTAATACCTTTTTTGCTATATTGTTATATCTACTATTATATCTTTTTATTTTTTGATGCATTTCTTCTTCTGAATTAAATTCCTGTTTATTATAAAATTGTTTATTATCTATTCTATGACTTCTTTCTACTTTTCCATTTTGCCAAGGTGAATAAGGTCTTGTTCTCTTATGTTCGATTCCTAATGATTTTAGTGTTTTTTCAAATAGGGTTAGTTCTTTGGTTTCTTCTTGATTATTTACAAATTCACTTCCATTATCAGTTTGGATTGTTTTTATTTTAAATCCAAATAACTTTTCTAATTGTTTTACAAACTTACTTGTATGATAACTACTTTTTTCATCTACTATAAATAATACTCGTTTTCTACTATATTCGTCTATTGCCGTTATTTGATAATACCTTTTGTCCTTTGTATCGAACTTTAAACATTCATTAGGTACATATTTTATATCCACTTGAACTTTATCCCCTGGATAATTTCCACGTATTTCCTTATATTTTTTATAATTTGTACGTTTAACAATTTTTTTGGGGTTTGTTGGCAGTTTTCTTATTTGTTTACACATTGATCCATACGATCTTTTATAACCTCTTTTTATTGCTTGAACATAGATTTCTGCTAATCCATCATTCTTATAAAATACATTTACGTGTGTTATTATTTTTATTTCATCTTCCGTATGAGCATTTGGGTGACTATGTGGACGTCTGGATTTTAATGCTAACGATTTCACTGTTCCATCATATTTAGCTAATTGTCTATATACAAACATTCTATTAGTATGATAACGCCTTGCTGCCTTTGTTACACCATTTTTTATAGCATATTCACACATTCTCTTCCTATATTTCATTTCTTCTGTTATAATTTTCATTAGATACCTCTTTTCGTATAATTTGTTCTTCAAATTAATTATACCAGAGGTATCTTTTTTTTATTTCTAATTGTGTAACATATGTATTATAACCTTACACTATACAATACTTGACATATTTCTAATTATTAATTATTTTAGGAAGCAAGACCAAGGTTCCCGTTCCCTCTAAATCTTTTGAATGAATTGTATATTTTTCACCCCATGTGGCGATTTCAATATCTCCATTTTGATTAATACCCGTTACATTTACTCCATGATTGCCATTTAACTGAAAAATCGTTCCATCTGATTTATACATCGGAATTGTTTTCATGATCCCATTTTCATCTACGTATGGAGTAATTCCTAAAACAATATTATTAGAAGAATTTTCTAAATAATCATTAAAGCTATAATTATTAGAAGTTACTTCATAATTACTTTTTTCATAAGTTATATTTTTTGATTCTAAATATAAATCATATTTTTGAAGTAACATATCATAATTATTACCACGATTTTGGTAATTAGCAACAATGCTATCATTTAAAGTCATTCCATCAATCAACGGAACAGTAGCGGTATTATCAAATTTTGGTTGTAAAGCAACATCAGTAGACGCGGCTGCTGAAAGAAAAAAATCCGTCATCAAACCATCATAATTGTATAGCTGATTCCCACTTTGATCCGTTACATACATTGGCATATGAAATTTTTTTTCAAAATCAGTTTGATTTCCCTCATATTCTTGAAATATGATATTTGTAACAGAAGCGTAGGTACAACCGTGATATTTAAGAGCAACAAGTAAGCGTTCTGTTTCATTATTACCCAAAGAAGGATAATAACTATGTACAATATCATCAATCACTTTTTTTTGTTCTTCTGATCCCTGCGTATAAGTTATTAAAGGTGATCCTTGGTAAGAACCATAATATCCATATTTAAATGGTCTTTCTCCCCTTACCTCGTCTGTTATTACTCCAGTATTATTAAAACCAGAGCGATAAGTCGACGATAGCGGTTCTTTGATACTACCAAGAAACATCTGCATTGTTTGCCCACCTGGAACACCATATAAGCTAACTAAAGATGTTTTTAAATAATCATCGTAATTCAAATTGCTACCTTGATTTGCTCCTCCTATAAAGGGTTTATTTAAAAGTTCGTAAAATTGTTTTTCCTTTAAATTTGTAGAATCAAAATAATGATAAGCCTTTTTATCAACAGCAGTGACTTCTCTTAATTTCTCTAAAAGCTTTTTTAACTCTAAAATTGCATTCCATACACTACTTCGGCGTCGTCTATGACCCTTTGAATTATAATAATATAATCTATCTCGTAAATCGCTGATTTCAGAAAGTAGACTACTTATAATATTTAAATCCAAAACATCGTCAATTTCCATCACAGAAGCAAAACTGTTTTTTAATTCATTAACAGATTCCGACATCATTCTATTTAGATCAATATAGATAATTAATAAAGGAATAATATTGTTACCAAAGTACCCTTTGATATTTTGGTAAATTTTACCTTGAAGAATTCTATCGTCAAGAAAAAGTTGGATGCTATCTAACTCTAACTTTGCCATTTGGATTGATTCTGTACATCGATTACTAATGTCTTCACATTGAAAGTAAACTTCATTCATTGATATTTTTGACATATTTTCCCCCAATTACTGCATGATTTTAAAAACAGTTACTAAATTTTCTAGTATTACTTCACTTTCTTTTTGAAAAGATGATAACAAATTATCTAACCACTTCATTCTCATTAATGTTTCTTCTTTCCACTCATTATCAGTTTTTGAACTCGATTGAAGACTATAACAACATTCAAATACAACTGAAGAGTTTAAAGCAGCCAAGTCTGGAGTTTCTCCTTCATAACTGACAAAATAAGCATTTGAATTATCCGTATTTTCATAACTTACTTTAATTATATCTTTATATGTTTTTTTTACTAAGTTCAATATTGGAATTGAATACCCTTCAAAATCTAAACCCGATTTTAAAAGTTCAAGTTCCCCAACTGATAATCGTTCAATGTATGCATGATTTCTAAGAATTAGAAAATTTAAAGTTGTAGCTGAATATTTTTGATAAAAATCTTTTTTCGTTGGAACAGGTTTTATATTAACTTTATTGTTCGTAATTTTGTCATCATAGCTCTGCAATGGTAGAATATTTAAAAAGTATTGTTCCAAATAAGAATGGTATAAAAATGACAATTTATAATAATCCAAAGTTAACTTATTATTATTTGCAAGTCCTTTTTCAGAAGCTTGCTGAACATTAAAGCCATATGGCCTTATACTGCTCATTTTTAGCAATTCATTCATTATTTTTCTCATTCTCCCGTCTCTCATTAAATAATTCGTTATTTAATAAATCATTTTCTTTTCCCAATACTTTTAAGGAATCTTCTAATAATTCTCGTTGATTTTGATAATCCTTTTCTATCATTTCCAGCTCCTCAGATATTAAAATTTTATTTTTTTTATATAAAGCATTAATTTCTTTAGTAGAACAATTATTCTTTAAATCAAACATTATTCGTTCAAAGTGCTGCACTAATTCTTTGTCTTGAACGCGTTCCCCCTTTAATTGATCCAAGTCGCTATTAATTTTTTTTATATTTTCTTGATTGAATTCAATTTTTTTATAAATATCATTTCTATCCATTATTTACACCCGAAAATAAACTTCCCATCTTACCATCGACTTCCGTTATTTGTTCTGATACAGTAGTAGAAAAATTACATATTTTACTTATTTTATTACCAATTTCCTGTTCACCTATTTCTATTTTTTTATCTACTTCCATCATACGGCTAGGCGAAGAAATATCCGTTATATTTAATTTGTTCGAATGATTTTTTTTAAACTTATTATTTTTTTCTATTTGATTCATATAATATTTGACCAGCAAACGATCTGAATTTACAATTCCCATATTATCACCTATTCTATGTACTAATATAGCATAATCTGACCTAGATTTCAACGAATCAAGGTAAAAATATTTACCATAAAAAAAATAAGACCTTTGGTCTTATTTTACGAATGGAATTAAAGCCATAAAACGAGCTTTTTTAACTTCATCAGCAATATGTCTTTGGTGCTTAGCACAAGCTCCTGTAATTCTTCTTGGAAGAATCTTCTTGTTATCACCACTAATATATTTTTTGATAATTTCTGTATCTTTATAGTCTACTGATTTTCCAGCACACATTTGACAAATTTTTTTCTTTTTTCTACGAAATTCAGCCATTTTCTTTTCCTCCTTTTAGTCTAGGAAGTTATCATCGATAGAAACACTATCGCCGAATTCTGCAAACGGATCATTCTCAACACTTACATCATTATAAGATGGAGCTTGATCTTGATAGTCATATGGACTTGCACTTTGTCCACCCGAACTACTTCTTGATCCTTTGCTTTCTAAGAATTGAACACTATCGCCTACAACATCCATTGTATATTGACGGTTGCCATCCTTCTCGAAACTTCCTGTTTGAATACGTCCTTCAACAGACACAAGAGCACCTTTATCTAAATAGTTACAAACATTCTCTGCTTGTTTTCTCCAAACAATTACACCGATAAAATCAGCTTCTCTCTGTCCATTTTGATTACTGAAAGTACGATTTACAGCTATAGTAAAACGTGAATAAGGGGTATTAGTCCCTGTATAACGTAGTTCTGGTTTAGCTGTCAATCTTCCTATTAACATTACTCGGTTCATAAAACACCTTCAATTCTACTTTTCGATTTTTGTAACAAGGTGACGAATCACATCATTGCTAATCAATGCTAGACGATCGAATTCGCGAATGGCTTTATCATCTGATGCTTCTACTGTATATAAGTAGTAGTATCCACTCTTGAATTTCTTAATCTCGTAAGCTAATTCTTTTTGACCCATATCTCTAGAGTCAACGATTTTCGCGCCATTTGAAGTTAAAATGTTTCCAAAGTTTTCGATAACTTTTTTCACTTCATCCTCACTTAGTGTTGGCCTTACGATAAACATGATTTCATAGTTTCTCATTTTCACACCTCCTTATGGTCTTGTGGCTTCCGAAGAAGCAAGGAGTAATTAATACTCGTTGGTATTATAACAAATATAATGTTCTTTGTAAACGTTTTTTTAAAATATACCAATTATAATACAATTCAAACTATGTAATAGACAAAAAAAAAGAACATTTTGTTCTTTAATCATCTCTTCCAAACAATCTTAATAGATCTAAGAAGATGTTAATAAAATCTAAGTAAAGTTGCAATGCTCCATAAATAGCAATATTATCTTCTTCCATCTCATATTCTAATGCCTTTATTTTCTGCATATCGTATGCTGTAAATCCTAGAAATACAATAATACTTATAATACTGATAACAATATCAAAAGTATTATTTCCAAGGAAAATATTGACAAAGACACAAAGAATAATTCCAATTAGTCCCATCAACAAATAAGTTCCTAATTTTGTTAAATCAGCTTTTGTAAAATATCCAATTAATGCGAATACCCCAAAAATACATGCCGCTATTAGGAATACACTCATAATCGATTCTAATGCATAGACAACAAAGATTGTTGAAAAAGTAAGTCCAGTCAAAAATGCATATAATAGAAATACTATTTTAGCAGTCATTGGTTTCATTTTTCTGATTCTTGCACTTAAGAAGATAACTGCCGCTAATTCACCGATGATGAAAATCCAATAATAACCTTTCGAAAAAATACTATAAAGCATATTTTCATTGGTAGAAACAAAATATCCAGTTCCAAATGTTACTAATAAACCAAGAAACATCCAGGCAAATACCTTGACGAATATATTTTTATTCATAAAAGTCCTCCTTATTAATTCTATTAAACATTAAAACGAAAATGACAGATATCACCATCTTGCATGATGTATTCTTTACCTTCCAATCGGGCTTTACCAGCTTCTTTTACTTTGAGTTCTGAACCACATTCTTTAAGAGCACCAAAACTCATTACCTCTGCCCGGATAAATCCCCGTTCGAAATCACTGTGAATAATTCCCGCACAGGCTGGCGCCTTCATCCCTTTTTCAAAAGTCCAAGCCCTTACTTCATCCTTACCAACTGTAAAATAAGTAGCCAGTCCAAGTAACTTATAAGTTGCCTTAATTAATTGATCTAGTCCGCTTTCGTTTAACCCTAAATCAAGTAAGAATTCCTGTCTTTCCTCGTCCTCTAAATCCGCTAATTCGGACTCCATTTTCGCACAGACAAGAATTACCTCTGATCCTTCCTTTTCCGCATATTCTTTTACGATATCAACATACTTATTTCCACCAGCAAGAATATCTTCCTCACCGACATTTGTCATATAGATAATAGGCTTCTGTGTTAAAAAATGAAATGGTTTTAAAATTTCCAATTCATCCTCGTCAAATGATAAGCTACGAATCGGTCTATTCTGTTCAAGAACAATTTTTAATCTTTCTAAAAGCTCAATTTCTTTCATCGATTCTTTATCTTTTGACATAGCAGCTTTTTTACTCACTCTAGCTAATCGATTATCAATCACTTCTAAATCCGCTAAGATAAGTTCGATACCTATAATTTCAATATCACGAATTGGATCCACTTCTCCTTCAACGTGAATAATATTAGTATCTACAAAACAACGAACAACCTCTACTATCGCATCTACTTCACGAATATGACTTAAAAACTTATTTCCAAGACCTTCTCCTTGTGATGCCCCTTTTACTAATCCAGCAATATCAGTAAATTCAAATGTTGTTGGAATAAAACGATCTGGATGATATAACTCTTTTAAATAATCCATTCGTTCATCCGGAACAGTTACTACACCAACATTTGGATCAATCGTTGCGAAAGGATAATTGGCAGCTAGAATTTTTTGTTTTGTTATTGCGTTAAATAAAGTTGATTTACCGACATTTGGTAAACCGACTATTCCAGCACGTAAACTCATATGATCACCTCAAGTAAAACTATTATAGCATGTTTTATCTATTTGGGCGAGCCTTTACAAAAAACAAATCTTATTTATCAAAAAAATCCTATTTAGGGATCTTTTACATTTTATTTATTCTTTCTATCTTAAATATATAGGAGTGATTGTTTGATTTCCACTTGGTCCATTATTATAAAACACATCATTTCCTAACATAACATTCCCAAATTGATTATCAATCTTAGCTTCTCCTTGTGGTATATAATTGGAACCGAAAGCTTTATCAAATATTTGTGTCACACTGTTTGGAATTATCACACTCGTTAGTTGATTAGACTCAAAAACACCAGTATCTATTTTTATAACACTATCTGGAATCGTCACACTCATTAGCTGATTCCAACTAAAAGCTCGCGACTTTATTGTAATTACACTGTTTGGAATTATTACACTTGTTAATTGATTATTAGAGAAAACAGCCCATTCAATCACTGTTATACTATTTGGGATTGTTACACTTGTTAATTGATTCTCATAGAAAGCACCATATTCTATCATTGTTACACTATCTGGGATTACTACACTCTTTAGTCGATTGAAAGCGAAAGCATAGTTTCCTATCGTTATTACACTCTTTGGGATTATTACACTCGTCAGTTGATTCTCACTGAAAGCTTCAGATTTTATCGTTGTTACACTATTTGGGATTATTACACTTGTCAGTTGATTCTCATAGAAAGCATATTCTCCTATCGTTGTCACAACCACACTGTTTATAGTACTCGGTATTACTACATCAGAAGGACATTCTAAGTTATCAGAGTCATAGTCTAAAATAGTACCACTCTCACTATCAAATTCAAAGCAAACACTAGGTGTATCTTGCACGGCTTGGTGATTCGGTACTACATAGTCCTCTTTTAATGTTTTTATTGTACTCACTTTTGTATCTTCAAATTCTTTTTTCACACAATATGTTCCATTATGAATTGCTAATGCAACTTTTCCTGTTTCATTAATTAGCAAAGTTCCACTATTGGGATTGCTCCCCTTGTAATTTAAATCTATATTACCCTGTATTGTACTTTGATTACCACTTTCATATTGATACTCTGTTAATATGGGACGTTCTGCAGTCAATTGTTTTTGCATATAACCCTGTTCTGCAGATTCAATCATTCCATAGCCACTTGATTCAAATGCTCCTTTTTTTGCATCATCAATAACACCCAAGATCATTGGTGTTGCGATTAACGCAATAATCGCTAAAATAACAATTACCGCCAATAACTCAATTAATGTAAAACCTTTTCTTCTCATAAAAATTCAACTCACTCCTATTCTTCTTCATTTTAGCATAAAGCATACGAAATAACAATGATTTTATAAACAGTAACAAAACTCATTACTACTGAGAAAATTAACCGTAAAATGTCTATATTTCTTACTATAATCTAAAAAAACTTAAGAGCACTCACTCTTAAGTAACAGAAATCTTTTTATTCAAATCAACTTATAATAGATTTCTTTAATATTTTTAGATTGTTGAATAAACTCCAATGCCTAATGGAAGTCCCATTAAATACCATAATACTAAAATCATAATCCATAAGAAGGCAAAACTAAGTATCGTCGGAATCATCGCTTTTAAAGTGCCAAAAATACTTACCTGTTGTTTTTCACTAGTACGATATTTTTCTAAGAAGGCAAGCATGATAATAAAATAAGTAAATAGAGGTGTAAATGCTTTTCCTACTCCATCTGCAATTTGAAAAATAAATAACGTAAAATCAGGTGTAATATTTGATCTCATAAATAAAGGTATAATGGTTGGATATAATAAATTCCATTTTTCCAAAGTCCCAGGAATTAAGATACTCATTAATATTACAGAAATAAAGAAAATAATAATTAATGGGATTCCCGAAAATTGTTGTGTGCCAAGGAATTCAACAATGTGAGCACCTACAACATTCCCAAGATTCGTCCAATTTAAAATAGAAACTAGTTCGGATGTAAAGAACATAAGTACAAACATAAATCCAAGATTCTCAAAGTTTTTAGAAAGTCCTAAACTATATTCATTACTATTTTTAATCGTTCCAGAAATCTTACCGTATAAAAACCCAGACAACATAAGACCTGCTGAAACAATTAGGACAAAGCCTCTTCCAAACGGAGCATTGTCACCAAACAATTTCGCAATATATTCTTTTTGACCCATGTCTAATAATGCACCAGCTCCTGGAAGTTTAAGAGGTAAAATCAAATATAAAACTAAAAGGACATATAATAATAGTCCAATATTCGCATACATTCTTGCCCGATGAGAGACCGGTAATTCCTCTTCCTCTAGAGATGCTCGTTTCGGAAATTTTGGAACCAATAGTTTATTAATTAATATTGTTCCAATAATTGAGAGAATAAAAGTTGATATAATTTGAATAAATATTCTAGAATGTAAGATAAATTGATAATTTTTATCAACATCCAACATTGCTGAAGCTTGTGTTAAATTTCCTAAAACAAAATCGTTGTAATTAAAAATAATACCCGTTCCATAACCAATTGTAATTCCTAAAAAAACAGTTAGAATACCAACAATTGGATTTTTTTCTAAATACTTATAGATAACACCTGTCAATGGAATTAATAAGATGTAACTATAGTCTCCAATAATTGTGCTAATAACACCGAAAAAGAAAGTTAAAAAAAGGAGAATTTCAAATTTTATTTTTCGAAAAGGTCTTACAGAAGCAGGTAGTAATCCACTTTTTTCAACAATACCAAGTCCGATTATAACAATAATAAGTAAGACAAGCGGTTCAAAGTTCTTTAAATTTTCAACTGAATTTGAAACAAAAAACTTAAGTCCGTCGAAACTCAAAAAATTTCTTACGGTAATTAATGAAGATTCTAGCGTTCCACTACTAATTTTTGTCTGATAGCTTTCAAGACCAAATAACGAGAATAGGAAACTGAGAACTCCTACTACCAAAATAAGAGACAACAGGATGGAGACCGGTCCATATGTTGAATCTTTCTTACGTTTCTTTGCCATAAATTCCTCCTACTTTACTACTTTTTTCAATTTTTTTTGAAATTCAATTCTAGGCATCATAATACTGCGGCCACAATTGCAGCATTTTATTTTAATATCAGCACCAACTCGTGTGATTTCCCATTCGTTTGTACCACAAGGATGAGCCTTTTTCATAATTACAATATCTCCTAGTTTATAATCATTCATTATGAATCACCAATTGCGGATAAGGTATTGTAATATGAGCATCATCCAAAGTCTTTTTGACTTCTTTACGGATTGTTCTTTGAACACCATATTGTGCCAATGCTTTGGTCGGAGCAGTAATTCGATAAGTAATCCCACCCTCATTTAAATTTTCAATTCCTGCTACTGTAACATCACCAGTTAAATCTGGAATGTCTTTTGTAAGTTCATTACAGAAATCTTGTAATACTTGTTCCACATGATCCAAATCAGATTCATAAGCAACTTGAACATCGACGATTGCAACAGAGTCCTCCAAACTATGATTGATTACCTCTGTAATATTTCGGTTAGATACCATTTTAACTTCGCCAGTATAAGCTTTTATTTTTGTTGTTTTCATTCCAATCGATACAACTTCACCTTTAAAGCCACTAATTGTTACAGTATCACCAACACGGTATTGATCTTCTAATAGAATGAATATTCCTGCAAAAAAGTCTTTTAATGTGTCTTGGAAGGCAAGACCAACAACAACTCCCACAGCTCCTAAAGAAGCAATCAAAGATTTGGTATCCATGCCAAATTCTCCAAGAACCATAACAATTCCAATTGCTAATAACATATATTTTATGATGTTATCCATCAACTTTAGAATTGTTAATCGTTTACGATCATCCATCTTATCTATTTTTAAATTAAATGTCTTTGTTATAATTTTATGGATAAGCAAATAAATAATAGTACCAATAATAACAATTAAAAATGGTGCTACAACTCTACGGCTCAATAAAAAGTCTAACATTTTATCACCTACTCTTTAACATTTAGAATTTCTAAAATACGATTCAAATCTGCATTATTAGTAAAACTAATCTCGATCTTTCGATCTTTAATTCGAACTTTACTGTCTAGTTTATCACGAAGCATGTCCTCAACATATTTATATTCACTCTGTCTAGACTCTCTAGTTGCCATCTTTACTTTACGTTCTAATGGTTCTTTCGTTGATAAGTTCTCAATATCGCGAACACTGAGATGATCTGCTACTATTTTATGAGCAAGCTCTACAACTTTTTCGTTATCTTCCAACTTACTTAAAACACGAGCATGTCCCATTGATATTTGGTTATGATTCACCATTTCTTGAATTTCACTTGGCAATCTAAGTAAACCGAGTAAATTTGTAATATGGCTACGGCTTTTACCAACTCTCTTTGAAAGATCTTCTTGTGTTAATTGAAGTTGTGTCATCAATGTCTGATAAGCCTCTGCTTCTTCAATTGCACTTAAATTTTCTCTCTGAAGGTTTTCAAGAAGAGCGATTTCCATCATTTCTTCATCAGTAAAATCTCTTATAATTGCCGGTATCTTTTCAATTCCAGCAATTTTACTGGCACGAAGTCTACGTTCTCCAGCGATTAATTCATATCCCTTAATACTCTTTTTTACAATGATCGGCTGAAATACACCATGTTCTTTAATAGAAGCAGCTAAGTCGTTTAATGCATCTGTATCGAACACTTTTCTCGGTTGATATGGGTTTGGACGAATTTCAGAAACAGGAATTTCTTCTATTTCATCCTTTGGTGTCGATTCATAAATACTTTTTTCAACTGTTTCATAAGAGATGTCTAAATTTTCTGTGTTAAATAATTGTTCGAGTCCACGTCCTAAAGCTCTTTTTCTAGTTTCCATTCCGTGTAATCACTTCCTTTGCTAAGTTAAGATAAGCTTCTGTTCCTCTACTTTGTGGATCATATGCGATAATTGGTTTACCGTGACTTGGTGCCTCTGACAAACGTACTAATCTAGGAATAATCGTATCATACACACGCTCTTTAAAGTAGCTTTTAATATCCTCTACAACTTCTAGTCCTAAATTCGTTCTACTGTCAAGCATTGTTAGTAAAACACCTTCAATATCAAGTGTTGGATTTAGGTTCTTTTGTGCTAACATAATCGTATTTAATAATTGCATGATTCCCTCTAATGCAAAAAACTCACACTGCACTGGGATAATTACTGAATCAGCTGCAGTTAGTGCATTCGTTGTTAAGATTCCAAGTGATGGAGGGCAATCAATGATGATGTAATCAAATAATTCTTTAGTCTCATCCGTATATTTTTTCAATTGTTTTCCTTTTACAAATTCAGGATCATTTTTAGTCTTTTCCATCAATTCAAAATCAATCCCGGCAAGATTAATTGTTGCTGGAATTACATATAAATTTTTAAATTTCGTTTTTATGATAACATCTTCTAATGTTGCTTCATCTTTTAATAATTCATAAATACTTTTTTTATAGTCTGTTTTTCCAATTCCTACTCCAGTAGTAGAATTTCCTTGAGGGTCTAAGTCAATCAAAAGAACTTTTTTCTTTAAAACACCTAAAGAAGCCGCTAGATTAATACTAGAGGTTGTTTTTCCAACACCACCCTTTTGATTTACTAAAGCTATAACTTTTCCCATCTACGTCACCTTTTCTACTTACATAATCTATATCCTATTTTAGCATAAAAAGAAAAAGAATACCAACTCTTTTTCAGAAATAAAGCTTCTAGCCTCTTTTTTTTATTTTACGGTAAAGTGGAATTCCCTTCTTATACAAAGTATAGAGGAGAGAATTTAAAATCAAATCAAATTCACCTAGGAATTCTGTATATTCACCACCAAGTCTTTTTTTGAAGGAATGAAGTCCAAAAATAGGATCTTTGGAATCAGGATTGGCTTCTCCACTACATCCAAAGAAATCAATTATTTGATAATGATCTTGATAAGCATCTTTTATGATTTGATAATATAATAAGTAATTTGAATTTAATTCACGAAGTACAGTACTATTCCCACCATGAATTGTCCAAACCTTATTCCCATATTTTACAGTCATAATCGAAGATAAAATGATCTCTCCATCAGTTATATTTAAAATTTCTTGATATAGCTGCTGTTGTTTCACAAGTTGAGCTTCTAACTCTTTTTTTCGTACTTTTATTTTTTCCACTGATTTTAATCTGTCTTCCAAGTGAATAACTTCATTTTCAATGTCTAAAATTCTTTTTTGAAAAAATTCTATCAGATGATCCTTAGTAGTTTTAACGACATAAACATCACTCATATTGTTTTTATGTAGTACCTCATAAAAGTGCTTGTAGTATTCAATTGAAGTTGCATGAAGTCCCTCTCTTTTAGCTGTCTCAAGCATAGTTTCATAGAAAAGAGGAATATCATTAACATCACCTTTATATAAATTTAATTCGTATAAATTCCCTTTGTTTAGAATTTTACGAGTGGTTGGATGCATACCACTATAGATATCTTCCCAAGGACGATTCAAATCAAGACGAAATGTAAAGCGTGGCTGCTCGTTAGTAAAGGCTTTATTAAACCCTAAATGTCGATACCCGTTATCAATTAATAAATTGAAAACTTTCCCACCATCAGTTTCATCTCCTAAAATATTCCCTTCGATATCTAGGTCATGAAGTTTAATATCTGGATCAATCTTAATAAATATAACGTGGTGTTTTTTTGCAAAATTTTTTAAATAGGTAGTAAATATTTTTATATAAGAAGAATTATGGTAATCCGTAACAAATCCACGTGGAATATAAAAATAACTGTACTTTCCAACCAAATGTTTTTTTAAAACAAGTGCTGTTGCAAGTAGTTCCCCGTTCTCTTTCATTCCGACATAATAAGGAGTGAAATGTTTCAATTTCATTACTTCTCCCCAATAATAACTTTGCATAAAATGAGATTTAGGATGATTTACAACAAAGTTTTCATAGTCTTCTTCTTTAATTGATTCTATAAATTCCATAAAAACCCTTCTTTCTTATCTATTATAACAAGATTATTGGTAGAGTTCAATTGAACATTCCAAGAAAAAGCACTAGTTTTCTTCTAGTGCCTTTATTAATTCTTCTTTATTCATTTTAGAATAACCCTTAATTCCCTTTTCTTTTGCAAGTTCTTTTAACTCTGTCAAAGTCATATCTTGAAAACTAAGTTCCTCAATTTTATCTGTGTCTACAATAGAACCACCTTCAGGTAATCTCTTATGTTCCACTAAATATTCAATTTCTTCTCTTGTTAATGTCTCATGATCTAACAAAGTCTCTGCAATAAGAGTAAGCAATTCTTGATGTTCAGCAATTACTTTTTTCGTTACTTCATAACATTCATGAAGAATTTTTCTTTGTTCTTGATCAATTTCAAAAGCAACTTGACCAGAGAAATTACGACTCTTATTATAGTCTCTTCCTAAGAAAATACTATCTGATTCTGGAGTTTCAAACTGTACAGGTCCTAAGTCGCTCATTCCATATTCTGTAACCATAGCACGTGCAATCTTAGTAGCCTTTTCAAAATCATTATGTGCTCCGGTTGTTTGTTCTTGGAAAATCAATTCTTCAGCAACACGACCACCAAGTAGCCCACTAATAGTGTGTAGTAATTCTTTTTTTGTTGATAAATATGTTTCCTCTTTTGGAAGCATTAGATTGTATCCACCAGCATTCCCTCTTGGGATAATCGTAATTTTTTGAACTTCGTGAGCACCATCTAAACATAAACCCATAACAGCATGACCAGCTTCGTGGTAAGCAACCACTTTTTTCTCATGATCAGTATATTTATGACTTACTTTAGCAGGCCCTAATAATACTCGATCATGCGCTTCATCAAGCTCAGCCATAGTAATTACATCTTTTCCTCTACGAACTGCTAATAAAGCAGCCTCATTCAGTAGGTTTTCAAGTGCCGCTCCACTAAATCCTACCGTACGAGAAGCAACATTAGAAAGTGTAATCCCTTTTGCAAAAAGTTTATTTTTGGCATGAACAGCTAGAATTGCTTCACGTCCCTTTTTATCTGGTAAATTTACAGTTACCTGACGATCGAAACGTCCTGGACGTAATAAAGCTGGGTCAAGTACATCTGGACGGTTTGTAGCTGCAATGATAATAATTCCTTCATTCGCACCAAATCCATCCATCTCGGTTAATAATTGGTTTAGAGTTTGTTCACGTTCATCGTGGCCACCACCTAATCCGGCACCTCTTTGACGTCCAACTGCATCAATTTCATCAATAAAGATTAAGCATGGCGCATTGTGTTTTGCTTGTTTAAACATATCACGTACACGCGAAGCACCTACACCAACAAATAATTCAACAAAGTCTGATCCACTAATGTAGTAAAATGGAACATTTGCTTCACCTGCAACAGCACGAGCTAATAAAGTCTTACCAGTTCCCGGAGGACCAACTAGTAATACACCCTTCGGAATACGTGCACCCATTTTTTGAAATTTCTTTGGACTTCTTAGAAAATCAATTAGTTCACTAACTTCCTCTTTTTCTTCTTCCAAACCAGCAACTTCATTAAATGTTACTTTTTTATTATCTTCACTCAAACGAGCACGACTCTTACCAAAATCCATGGATTTATTAGCACTACCCATTTGACGAGTAATAAAGAAGAAAGCAAATCCCACTAATAGAACCATTGGAAGTACATTAATTAAAAATAACAATAAGGTACTTGACTCTGGATCATTACGTGTATCTAGCGAGAATGTCGATAACTCATTCGCATCGATAATTTTTGTAATCGATTCCTCCGCTAATGGAACTTTAAAATAAAAGGATTCTCCCTCTTTATAATTTTTTAATTTTCCGCTCACTTCATATACATGAGCTCTTGAACGCGGTGTGATTACTACTTCGGTTACATTTTCTTTATTTACTTCCTTCATGAACTGATCATAAGTAATTACATTTACTTTTTTTCCACTCATATTTAGAAAGTAAAGTACACCGAGCATAAAAACACCGATTAATATATATGGTACAAAACCACGTTTCACTGCTTTTTTATTCACAAACATGTCTCTCCTTTTCTAATAATACCTTAGTATTATATCATACTTTTCTTCAATTGGTTTGTCAAATTTCGTTTTTTTAAGGCCTGGAACCCATAAAACTTGATTTGAAGAGTCAACCAAAACTGGCCACTCATTCCGATCTTTCATAGGTATTTTTTCATCGATGAAAATATCCTTCAATTTTTTCTTTCCATTCAAACCTTTTACAAAAACAATATCCCCATCTCTTCGATTACGAATACGAAGTGGTAGCGTTAATTCAGATGATAATAATCTACAACTAAAGTTAGTTGTATCAGGATTATCTCCATATTCTATTCTATGTCCATTTGGCAATAATATTTTATTCTGTATAATAAGATCATAGTCAGAGGCTATATTGAAATCTTTCACAAAAGAAATATTTTCATATGATTTTATCGCTGTTATATGTTCTGGCAATGATATTCTCATATTTGAACCAGAATGTTCAATCAAGGATAACAAAGATAACACATGATCTTTTTTTAAAATCGACGGATTATTTGTATACAACTCTTCCAAAACTTTTTCTAAAACACAGCGTTTTAAATATCGATCTATCTTAGAAAAGGGTTCTAAAAATAAAATTTGATTTTCATAGACTGTAGGCAAAACAGCAGCAACCTCTCGCTCGATAAATGCACTACACTCTAATAACTCCTCACTGAGATCATAAAATTTATGATGAACTTGTAAATTTTCTTTTTTTAGAACAGGAAGAATATATTTGCGAAAGCGATTTCTCGTATAAACATCCTTCTCATTGGAATGGTCTATAACGTAAGATATTCCATTTTCTCTGTCATACTGCTCTAATTCTATTTTAGTTTTATGGATGAGTGGACGAACTAACCAGTAGTTTTTTTTCTTACTTATTTTTGGAAATCCAGCATATCCTCTTAAAATAGAACCACGGACCATACGCATTAACATTGTTTCCATCAGGTCATCACCATGATGAGCAGTAAAAAGATATTGGGCACAGTACTTGGCAATCAACTTTTCAAAATATTGATAACGGATCTTTCTCGCATCCTGATGAAAGTTATCATTATGATATTGTTCAATCAAATAATATTCAAAGATAACATCGTGTTCTTTACAAAAACTCTCAACAAACAGTTTCTCATCCATGCTAACTTCTCTAACATTATGATTGACATGAGCGCAGACAATCGTGATAGGTAATTCTTTTCGAACCTCAAGCAAAATCGATAACAATGCCATTGAATCAGGACCCCCACTAATAGCAGCAACAATTACATCATCTTTTTGTAATAATTCTTCTTTCAAATATTTATACACATCATTCATATCATCACCACTCAATCGGTTTCTCACCAATAGTCTCTAAAAAAACATTGGTCTTAGAGAAAGGTTTACTTCCGAAGAATCCCCTGGCAGATGATAATGGTGAAGGATGAACACTTTCAATAATCTTATGATTCTTATTTTTAATCAGTTCCTTTTTACTTCGTGCATAACTTCCCCAAAAAATAAACACCATTGGTTTTTCTCTAGCCCCTAATTTTTCAATAATATGATCAGTAAAAATTTCCCAACCCTTTTCTTTATGTGAAAGTGGTTTATCCTTTACAACCGTCATAATTGAGTTTAATAGTAAAACACCTTGTTTCGCCCAATCTGTTAAATTTTTGTGAGTACGGTCAACACCTACATCATCCTTTAATTCTTTAAAAATATTCCTTAAAGAAGGAGTCATTGGAACATCTTCACGTACGGAAAACGAAAGTCCATGTGCTTCACCTGTTCCATGATAAGGATCTTGACCGAGGATTACAACTTTTACATCATCAAAATCAGTATATCTTAAAGCATTAAAAATATCCTTATATTCAGGGAAAATAATCTTATTCCTATATTCGTTTTTAACAAAAACTCCTAATTTGTTAAAATAAGGAGCTTCAAATTCGTCCTTTAAAACTATATCCCAACCTTTATTAATCATAAAACTCACCATATCCATTGTAACACATTTTTGTTACTCTACAAAAATATCATAATGAAAATTTGATGAAATAAAAAACTCTGTATATTAAATTTGAAAGTGC
>DICM01000011.1:454-25533 GCA_002416285.1 Caryophanales bacterium UBA5026 | reverse complement strand
CACATCTAGTTTACTACATCTATGAAAATACACAATTTGACTTTGTTGATAAATTAATATAGAATAGACAAAACTGAAGTGAAAACGTGATCCCATAATTCCGTGAAGTAGTTGATAAAGGGGGATTCATATGGGCAATAATCTATTGGATTTAAAAGAGTTGATCAAAAAAGAAGCATCTAAAAAGGAGCAAATGCGGGTTTTAGGGTGCTATCAAGATGATCAACTCGTTTTTCTTTCTCTTGAATTAATAAACAATGAATTAAAAGAACAGAGTATAGACTATGACTGTCTTAAACGGTTATTTACGAAAGAACAAATCAAGGATTTCTATTGCTCACAAAAAGATATAATTCTAGATAAAATTGCAGAGATAGAAACGATAATATCAACATTGGAATTAAAGGAAGATTTAGTAACTACTATATCAAATTTAAAAAACTTAAAGGATTATCTAATAAAAGAGAATGATTCAAAACTAAATGATTACTATCGCTTTCGTAATTTAATATTTCGAAATAAGCCATATCCATTTTTATTACATATGTTTGATGAATTAATAAAAAAGGTAAAAGAAGAACCCAATAATCCAAGCTTGCTAGAGTGTGCGGTCGCATTTTCTCTATCAGCTCAAGGAACAGAATATGAGGAATATAGTATTTTGATACTGAAGATGTTTGAAACATCAGAATGTTACTCCATCCCAAAATCCCTAGAAAAGAGAATTAAGAAAGACGTACTAAATACGAAAAGTAAAATGGACTCTTTTCAAAATATTGTAGCGAAAAAAGAATCGATAGAAAATGCATATACAAATCGACAATATAATGTGATTATTCCAGGTAATTATCCAGAAAACATGGAATATAGAAAAAGAGATATTAAGATTCCTAATTTAGTCGATAAAACGCAAGAAGATATTTTTACAATTGACTATAAGAAATATGGAATATTTGATGATGCATTCTCCTTAACAAAAACATCGGCTGGGACATATCGCTTAACCGCCTATAGTGCGGACGTAGCTCATCAGATACCTTTCGGAGAAGAGGAGTTTGAAAATGCCTTTATTAGAAGTAGAAGTATTTACAAAAATAATAGATTAGTATATTCCATGTTTCCAATGAAATTATGTAGAGAATTTTCATTGACAGAAAGAGAATTTCGATACGCAATTGCATATCAAATCGATTTTGATCGTTCCTTTCATCCAAAATTAACGAAGATTGAAAACACTATAATCTGTGTGAACCGTAATTTTACAATTGATGAAATCAATATGGGAGAAAGAAATAACTTTCAATACTTTAGTAAAAATAGTAGAGAAAAGTTAATGTTTGTGAAACAATTTATGGAAGAAATAAAAGATTATAGAAATAATGAAAAGCGCCATCTCTATCATCAAATGAAAGAGGCTCTACGTTCAATTCAGGATCCAACTCTAGGATGGCATGGTTATTCTTCAAACAGTAATTTGCAATACAGAACCTTTGCGCAGAATATTGTAGAGGAATTTGAAAGTACTGCTGGAAAAGCAATTGCTGAATATGCAGCTTTAAATAATCTTCCATTTGCTTATCGAAACTGTGATATTGCGTTTGATTGCCTTTTAGATGATAACGCAACAGTAGAGGATTTCCTGAAACATTCTAAGTTTGCTTCTTATTATATGTGTGAGAAGTGTTATCATGCAGGTACCGGTTCGTATCATGGACATGTAATGCCTGCCATTCGCAATGACTGCTGTCTTACAAATCAATATTCGATTGTAGGCATCTGGAAACAAGAAATGCCTCCGGAAGTTCAGGCAATTTTAATACAAAGTTTAGGTGGCATCGTGGCAATGTTGAACATATATAATACTAGAAATCAAAAACATCAAATTGAGGAAGAATTTAAGGCACAATGCAAAAACCAAAAAAGGATGATGTATCATTAGAAAAATATTGACAAAATTGATTTAAATGATACAATACTTATAAAGACGTCGATTGGGACACGATATATTTACCTCTTTGTAAAAGCGATTTAGGAATGGTGGGAGCCTAAGAAAAAGTAAATATGTTACTACCTATGAGTCGATCTCGAAAGAGACTTCCGGGTAACACCGTTATCAAATTAAGTGAAAAAGCAGGATGGTACCGCGTTCAAACGCTCCTTATATGGGAGCGTTTTTTTTGTAGTATGTTGTATTGGGGGATAATATGTCAGGAAAGAAGTTATGTGTGTCTGAGAATTATATTTGGAATATGGAAGGATATTTGCGTGTCTTTTTCCATTTGAAAACGGATGAATTACTTGAGAAAAGAAAAGAATTAGGGAAAGCATCAAGAAATCAAAATGCACAAAAAAATGGAAAAAGAAGATTCTCTCATGAAGATTTAACAACCGATTCTTTTCGAGGAATATCAATTACTCGTTTTCCAATTATGGAACTAAGAGCACGAGATGATTTGTTAAGAAATGGGTTTGTAGTATTAGTTCGTGATTATAAAGGGAATGTGTTACCTTACATTGCTCCAAAGTTATTAGCGTATTTTGGAGCAGAAGACGCTAAACGTATGTTATTATTTGAATGTTCAGAATCAATTATGTTAAAAATATTAGCAAAGGAGTCTGGTCGGGTTCCAGAAGTAAGCAAAATAGCACCTACACTTCCTTGGAGAAAATCAAGGAATTTTAACAATTTGTCGCAGGAGGAAATGGCTGAATTTTTAGATTGTTCAGTTAGAATCAAAGACTTGAGCTATCAAATAAAGCAGCTTAAATATCAGACGAAGAGGAATCCTGGCGATCTCGATTTAGCAAATCAGAGGATGATTTTAGTTAAAGAACTAGAGGAGATTAGAAATCATATTAATATGCTTTCTAATAATGTAAAAGAAAGGAATGATATAAATGGTAAATATAAAAGAAAACGAAAACTTAAGCAAATTGAATCATAGTTGTGCTCATTTACTAGCACATGCGGTAAAAAGACTATATCCTGATGCAAAATTTTGGGTTGGGCCAGTTATTGAAGAAGGATTTTATTATGATATTGATCTTGGAGATAAAGTGATTACACCAGATGACTTAGAAGCAGTTTCAAAAGAAATGAAAAAAATAGTAAAAGAAAATAAACTGATTAAACGCATTGAGCTAAATAAAGAAGATGCACTAAAAATGTTTGAGAATGATCCTTATAAAACAGATTTAATTGAGCATATGAATGAAGATGAAGTAATTACTGCTTACACGCAAGGTGAGTTTGTTGATCTATGTCGCGGGCCTCATGTAGAAAGTACGAAACTATTAAAATACTTTAAATTATTAAAATATAGTGGAGCTTATTATAAGGGTGATTCTAACAATAAAGTATTGCAAAGAATCTATGGAATTTGTTTTGAAAATGAAGAGGATTTAGAAAAACATTTACAGGAATTAGAAGAAGCAAAAGGAAGAGATCATCGTAAACTTGGAAAAGAACTAGAACTATTTATGACAAGTGAATTAGTTGGCCAGGGTCTTCCAATGTGGTTACCAAATGGCGCAACAGTAAGAAGGAATCTAGAACGTTATATTGCAGATAAGGAAATTTCTCTTGGATATGAACATGTATATACTCCAAGTTTAGGAAGTGTCGATCTTTATAAAACTTCAGGACACTGGGATCATTATCAAGAAGATATGTTTCCAGTAATGAAGATGGACAACGAAGAATTAGTACTTCGTCCAATGAACTGTCCACATCACATGATGATCTTTAAAAACAAAATGCATTCTTATCGTGATCTTCCAATTAGAATTGGAGAATTAGCTCACGATTTCCGTTATGAAGCAAGTGGAGCAGTTTGTGGACTTGAACGAGCACGTTCTTTCTGCCAAAATGATGCACACTTATTTGTAAGACCAAATCAAATTAAAGAAGAGTTTGCGGGAGTTGTAAAACTTATCTTAGATGTCTATAAAGATTTTGGTATTACAGAATATAAATTTAGACTATCATTACGAGATAAAAATGACAAGCAAAAGTTTATTGACAATGATGCTATGTGGGAACATGCTGAAAGCGAGTTAAGAACGGTATTAACAGATCTAGGATTTGATTTTTATGAGGCTGAAGGAGAAGCTGCTTTCTATGGACCAAAATTAGATGTTCAAATTAAAACAGCTTTAGGACATGATCTAACTCTATCCACCTGTCAACTTGACTTCTCTTTGCCAGAACGTTTTGATTTAACCTATGTCAATGAAAAAGGAGAAAAAGAGCGCCCTGTAGTAATCCATAGAGCGATACTTGGAAGTATTGATCGTTTCATGGCTTATTTAATTGAAGAAACAAAGGGGGCATTTCCACTTTGGTTAGCCCCAATTCAAATTAATATTATTCCAGTAAACGAAGTTCATAATGAATACGCGGAAAAAATATTAAAAGAATTGAGAAATTTCAATTATCGTGTTGAGGTCGATGCTAGAGAAGAAAAACTAGGTTATCGTATGAGAGAAAGCCAAATTAAAAAGATTCCTTACTCTTTGATTTTAGGAGATAAGGAAGTGGCAGAAAACTTAATTAGTTACCGTAAATATGGAGAAGAAGGAACAACAACCCTTTCTCTTGAAAAATTTAAAGAACAATTACAATTAGAAATAGAACAAAAAGGTCGGAGATAATTCGATCTTTCTTTCTATTTAAAATAAAGTCTACGGAGCATGGATTGTTTAAATAATAAAAACTGTTTATACTAATTTAAGAGGTGAAATTTATGAATATGGATAGAAGAAAACAACTTTTTGAAGAGTATAAGAATAGAAGACCTGAAATGGGTATTATTTCTTATCGAAATAAGTTAACAGGAGAAAGTTTTCTAGCAATGTCTCAGGATACGAAAGCAGGTTTTAATCGTAATAACTTTCAATTATTAATGAATATGCATCCAAATAAGTATTTGCAATCCTTATGGAATCAATATGGAGAAGATAATTTTGAACGATGTGTTATAAAAGTGTTAAAATATAAAAACTTAACTGATAATCATAAGGATAAACTAAAAAAGTTATTAGAGGAATGTTTGAAAGAGGATCCAAAAGCAAGTGAAATTTAAGCTGAAAATAACTTGATGATATAATTAGAAAGGAGGAGATATTTATGGATTGTATCAAAATTGGAAAATTAATATCGCGATTACGAAGAGAAAAAGAACTGACACAAAAAAATGTTGCTGAAGTTTTAGGTGTTTCTAATAAAACAGTATCAAAATGGGAATGTGGATTAGGTTGCCCTGATTTATCCTATTGGTCTGATCTTTCGTTGATTCTTGGTGTTGATATGTTGCAGATGATGGAAGGTGAGATTACTAATAATAAACCGGACAGTGGGAATTTAGATAGGATTCAATTTTATGTATGTTCTTGCTGTGGAAATATATTAACGAGTACAGGAAGTGCTTCTATTTTTTGCTGTGGTAGGAAACTGGAATCTCTTACTCACTCAAATTCAACGGAAAATTTAAAACTTTCGATTGAAGAGATGGATACGGATTATTATGTAACTTTTGATCATCCGATGGGGAAAGATCATTACATATCTTTTGCCGCTTATGTCAAAAATGATAGTGTTTTATTAAATCGGTTATATCCAGAGCAGCATTCTTCCTTTCGTATACCAATCAATCATGGTGGTAAATTATATTTATACTGTATAAAACATGGCTTAACTTCTTATAACAATTTGTTTTAATCGGAAGTGCCAACAAGTAGAATAAAAGGTTCTATTAATCGTTTCAACTCCTCTTTTTGAACAATGATAATAAGATAAAAATCACAATATTAGAATAAATAACAATCATATTTTAAAAAACTCCTAATATAATGAATTAGATAGTTCTAGGAGGAATGAATATGATCAATAAAAAGAATTTATGGTTTTTAACGCTTTTTAGTTTGATTTTAGTATTGAGTGTTTACTATATTACAATGCCATCTGATTTATTATTATCCAATGCATCTAATTATTTAAAGACTGATCAAACGAAAGATAATGATAAAGAAAAAGATCAGACAACTGTAAAAGTGGAAGAAAGTGAATATCTAACCGCTTTACGAGTTAATTCCGATGAGGAAGTTATGAAAGAGATTGATGGATTAAAAGATGTTATGACAAATAAGGACTCTAGTGTTGAAGAAAAGAATCAAGCTTTTGAACAAATGAAAAAATTAAATATTGTAAAAGCTGAAGAACAAACAATTGAGAAAAAACTAGAAGAGACCTATCAATTAAAGACATTCGTAAAAATAAATAATGACCAAATTAAGGTTGTTGTAGATAAAAAGGAACATGATGTAACTGTTGCGAATAATATCATGAGAACTGTTCAAGAACAGTACCAAACAAAGATGTATATTACAGTTCAATTTAAAGGATAAGTCTATTAAATAGATTTTTTCTTTTGTTTTAGGCGATTTGCTTCACCGTATTTTTCTATTTTCATACAATAATATGAGACTAGCCACCTAGGAAGGGAAGGTTGTATGAAAAAGAGTATCTTAACAAAAAGAGAAAAAGAAGTGTTTGAATTACTAATTCTAAATCAGACAACAACAGAAATTGCTGAAAAATTAAAAATCAGTGAAAAAACTGTTCGAAATCATATTTCTAATGCCATGCAGAAACTAGGAGTAAAGGGAAGAGCAAGTGCAGTTGTAGAACTTTTAAAACTTGGAGAGATTACGTTAGAAAAAGGTATTTAATTACCTTTTTTTTCATACCTTTAATTAGAGGTGAAGTTATGTTAAAAAGATGTTATTCTAGGAAATTTTTTGTAAGCTTTGCAGTTTTATTCGCCCTACTTTTAGTCTGCATGCTACCGAAACAAAAGTTGTACACATTAGAAGATGTAAAAAATGATAAAGTATACGTAGATACAGAAACCAATCTCTTTCCAATTTATCTGTTAGATAAAAATAAAATGGTAGCACGTACCAAAGTATCTTTAGTTAATACCGAAGTAAATGCGAAAATAAAAGAATTGATGAATATCATGATACAAGGTGGAGAAGGTGAAAATAAAATTCCAAGTGGATTTCAATCAATTTTACCTAGTGAAACAAAATTAAAAAGTATCAATTTATCAGAAGGTGTATTAAAAATAGAATTTTCCAAAGAATTACTCGATACTAGTGCTGAGTTAGAAGAAAAAATGGTATCCGCAATCGTCTACACTGTTACTAGTATAGAAGAGGTAAAACAGGTAATAATCTATGTAGATGGAAATGTTTTGACATTCCTGCCACAATCAAAGAAATATTTACCAAGCACTTTAGATCGTAGTTTTGGAATTAATAAAGAATATGATTTAACTAGTTTTGAGGATATTCAAGGTGTAACAATTTACTATGTAGCGAAATATAACAATGACATCTATTATGTTCCCGTTACAAAATATATGAATGATAAGAAAGATAAAATTAAGATTATTATCGATGAACTCACAGCTGGACCAACTTATCATAGCGGATTAATGAGTTTTTTAAATAGTAACACTGAATTATTATCAAACTTCGAAGAAAATGACACGATGTCTTTGATGTTCAATGATTATATCTTTAACAATTTAGATGATCGTAATATTTTAGAAGAGGTTATCTATACAATTAGCTTATCAATAGGGGATAATTATGATGTAAAAGAGGTTGATTTTAAAGTAAATGATAAAGAAATTTATAAAAGTGTAATTAAAACGCTTGAATAATTCTATAAACAACTGTATAATGAGTGTGTTATTGAAAACACACGTCTCAGTAGCTCAGCAGGATAGAGCAATGCCCTTCTAAGGCATCGGTCGGGGGTTCGAATCTCTCCTGAGACACCATATGAAATCAAAAGTCGTTGTATTTTATACAGCGATTTTTATTTAATTGGAGGGTATCTTTTATGAATGAGCTTCCAACGCTGTATGAAGTGATGGGAATAAATGGAGTTTATGTCATTATATTAGAAGATAGTAAAATTGTATTTAAAAATCATGAGTATGCTAGCTTATTTGAAAAGCATGGCTTTCCTGAAGAGTTATATGATTCATCAACTGGAAAATGGTTCCATAGAGTTACTATGGAAATGGGAACAAAAAAAGTATATTTGTATCATGATGTTAGCAATTATAAAAGTATACTTTTAAATCAACAGGAACATTTGGAACAATTGAAATTTGATCGTTTGACTAATCTCTATAACAGACATGGCTTTGAAGAAAATTTTTCTCAGCAATTGCAAGAAGGAGAAAATTTTATTTTATCGATTATTGATATCGATCATTTTAAGCGTGTCAATGATACCTATGGGCATCCAATGGGAGATTCCGTTTTAAGAAAGTTCGCACAATTGATCAGAGAACATTTCAAAGAGGATTTATGTGGCAGATACGGTGGAGAAGAATTCATTATTGTATTTCAGAATAAAACGATGGAGGAATCCTATCAACTGCTCGATCAATTTCGTCAAAAGATAGAGCGAACTGCTTTTGGATATGAAAAGTATCCAATCTGTTTAACGGCATCGTTTGGTTTAGCTGAACTAAAGTACATCGATACGACAAAAACAAAATTATTCGAGAGGTTGATTGCAAGAGCCGATAAATCACTCTATTTAGCAAAAACACTTGGAAGAAATAGAATTGCTATATATCATGAGTAAGTTTACAGTCAGGATAACTTTTAGCTCACAGATATTGTAATAAAAAAAGAATGGTTGTTGACTATTTTTTAGCACAACAATATAATATTTAAAATGCGAAAGGACGAACTTATGGGAACAAACATAAAATTATATTGTGAAAATGTTATTTCACCACTTGAAGAAAAGCGAAATGAAATTGGAGAAATCGTAGTACAAAAAGGGGAAAATGCGAGTAAAGAAGAACGTACTGTACTTGAGAAATATGAAGAAGTACTACTTGAAAAATATCAAGTTTTAGAAACCTTATTAAAGCAAGCATTTAAATAAGAAGGGTAAATACTTATCTCAATAAGATTACCTTTTTTAAAAGCCATAGAATTAAGTTGACAAAATGTCGGAATTTGACTATAATCAATAAGCGTCTCTTATTTTATCTTCAAAGTAAGATGCATATAATTAAAAAGGTGATGACATGATAGAAGAACCGGATTCGATGAATCAATTAGGTCAAGAAAATATTATTAAGATAAAATCGAAGCAGCAAATAATAAAAGAAATCAATGAGAAAGCTAGAGAGATAGAAGAAGCATTTATTTTTTCCTTAATTCCATTAATTGAGAAAGATCAGTTTCTTGGTGAAGTAGGACAATATGAAACCACTCTCCAATCTACAAAATTTCAAAAAGATTATTTTGAACTAGCTTTTATTGCAATTTTAAATCAAATTTCAAAAGAAGAATTGGAAGGAAAAAACTTAAAAAACGCTTACCAAATTGTTAAAGATATGATAAATTCTAATAATCCTTATAGTTTATCCTATCTGAATCCAGCGAATGACCAAGATACTGATATGAAAGCGCAGTCGATCATGACACCGTTTTCAGAATCAGAATTACCAAAAATTAAAAATTATGCATAAAGTAGGGTATCCTACTTTTTTGTTTACGAATTTTGACATATAAAATCTAAAAATTGATGGATATTTTAAAAATGATTGTGATATAATAAGTTTGAATACTATAGAGGAGTGGTCTTATGGGAAGTCTTATAGAAAAACTGAAAAAACGTGATCAATACCGTATTTTCGCTCTTGCCATAATGGAACGATTAAACATAGATGAATATGCGATAGCTACCACTCTTGCTCAAAAATGTGATGGAATTGCTTCTTTAGAAGAAATTAAACAGGGAACACATGATGGACCACTGAAAAAATGGTATCAAGAAGAACTTCAAAGAAAAAATATAGTTAAAACAAATTATTCAAAAAAATATGGATATGAATTGCGAGCTTTATATGATAAAAAATCAGAAATCGACATGATTGCAAAAAATTATATTCATCTTTATAATAATGATGAAATAACACAAGAAAAAAGACGTGCTGTATAATTTATATAGCACGTTTCTCAATTTGACAATTTTAGTTAGTATTGCTATGATAACACAAGAAAGAAGGAGACTTATGTCTTTAAAAGATTTGCCGAATATCGGGGATGAAGTAGAAAAACAATTAAAACAGGTTGGAATCGAGACAGAAGACGAATTAAAAGAAATCGGTAGTGAAGAAGCCTGGCTTAAAATTAAAGATATTGATCCATCTGCCTGCTATAGTAGACTTTGTGCTTTAGAAGGCGCCATTCAAGGTATCCGTTGGCATAATTTATCAATTCCAGATAAGAAAAAATTAAAAGAATTTTACGAAGAACATTGCAGAAGAGAAAAGACCTTTTAAAATGGTCTTTTTTTGATATACTAATAATAGTTTACATCCGCTAGACATCATCACTTGCGCAAGAGGATAAAACCAAGTAGAATAATAATATGGAAACTAGGAGGAATCATATGTTAAAATTTAGAAAGAAAAAAGAAAGTAAAAGTTTAAGCAAAGAAGAAGTAAAAGCATTAGATGCTTATTTTAGAGCTTCTAATTATCTATCTGTAGGACAACTTTACTTATTAGATAATCCATTATTAAAACAACCATTAAAAAAGGAAGATATTAAGAAAAAAATTGTAGGACACTGGGGAACTGTTCCAGGACAGAATTTTATTTATACTCATTTAAATAGAATTATTAAAAAATATGATCTTGATATGATCTATATTTCAGGACCTGGTCATGGTGGGAATGCTATTGTTTCACATACCTATATGGAAGGAACATATAGTGAAGTCTACCCAAATGTTACAGAAGATGAAGCAGGAATGAAAAAGTTGTTCAAACAATTTTCTTTTCCTGGCGGAATATCGAGCCATGTTGCTCCAGAAACTCCTGGATCAATCCATGAAGGTGGAGAATTAGGGTATTCGCTAGCACACGCATTTGGTACAGTGTTTGATCACCCAAGTCTAGTGACTGCTTGTGTAATTGGTGATGGTGAAGCAGAGACTGGTCCACTTGCAACTTCATGGCATTCAAATAAATTTTTAAATCCCCTTACTGATGGAGCAGTACTACCAATTCTTCATCTCAATGGTTATAAGATTAGCAATCCAACTGTTTTAGCTCGTATATCTCATGAAGAATTGAAAAAATATTTAGAAGGATGTGGTTGGAAACCTTATTTTGTCGAAGGTGTGGATCCTCTTGAAATGCATGAGAAAATGGCTGAAACATTAGATCAAGTAATTGAGGAGATTAAAGATATTCAAAGAAATGCGAGAGAGAATCACGATGCGACGAGACCAGTTTGGCCAATGATAGTGTTTCGTTCTCCAAAGGGTTGGACTGGGCCTAAGATAGTAGATCAAAAGGAAATTGAGGGAACATTTAGAGCCCATCAAGTACCAATTACTATGACTGAAAAAGAGCATGTCAAAATGTTAGAAGAATGGCTCAAGAGTTATCACCCTGAGGAACTCTTTGATCAAAATGGCCATTTACTTCCCGAAATAAAAGCTCTTGCTCCAAAAGGAAATAAAAGAATGAGCGCTAATCCTATTGCAAATGGTGGATTATTGCTAAAAGAATTAAAGGTTCCAGACTATAAAAACTATGCGATTGAACTTCCAACACCAGGAGCTATTGAAACTCAAGATATGGTAGAACTTGGAAAATTTGTAAGAGATATTTTAAAACTTAATGAGAAGGAACAAAATTTCCGTGTGTTTGGACCGGATGAAACAATGTCGAATCGGTTAACAAGTGTTTTTGAGGAGACAAATCGTAGTTGGAATACAAAAACATTAAGCAATGATGAATTTCTTGCTCCAAATGGACGAATCATGGATTCTTACTTAAGTGAGCATATGTGTGAAGGATGGCTGGAAGGATATCTACTTTCTGGAAGACATGGTTTCTTCGCTAGTTATGAAGCATTCGCTCGAATTGTCGATTCAATGTTTACACAACATGCTAAATGGCTTAAAGTTACAAAGGAATTACCTTGGCGTAAGGAAATTGCTTCGCTAAACTGTATTCTATCCTCAAATGTTTGGCAACAGGACCATAATGGATATACACATCAGGATCCGGGATTCTTAAATCATATCGCCGATAAGAAAAAAGATATCGTGAATATTTATTTACCTGCTGATGCGAATACATTATTAGTGACTTTTGATAAATGTATCCGTAGTAAGAATAAAATAAATGTGATGGTTACATCAAAACATCCTCGTCCACAATGGTTGACGATGGATCAAGCAATCAAACATGTTGAAGAAGGTGTCGGTGTTTGGCCATGGGCTAGTAATGATAATGGAACTCCAGATTTAGTATTAGCTTGTGCAGGTGACAGTCCAACTTTGGAAAGTTTAGCTGCTGTAACTATTATGAGAGCTTATTTTAAAGATATTAAAATTCGTTTTATCAATGTAGTAGATTTAATGAAACTGGATAAAGAGACTGGACTAAGCGATGAATCATTCAATGGTCTATTTACCAAAGATAAACCAATTATCTTTAATTTCCATGGCTATCCATCTTTAATTTACTCACTTCTTTATGAAAGAGAAAATCGAAATTTAAAAGTATTTGGATATGAAGAAGAAGGAACGATAACAACACCATTTGATATGCGTGTACAAAATAGGATTGATCGTTATCATTTGGTAATTGAGATGATTAAAGCTCTTCATTTAGAAGAACAAGCCACCGATGTTGTTGCAACTATGGAACAAAAATTAGTAGATCATAAAGCATACATTAGTGAATATGGTCAGGATACAGAAGAAATTCGAAGCTGGAAATGGATTAATTTTGATGAACAGTAAAAAGATTATATTTAAGTTATAATCTTTTTTCGTATTCTTTCAAATTTATGATAAAATAGGTGTAATAAGAAGGTGTGAAGATGATCAATTTTATAATTTGTACAGAAAACAAACCATTAATAAAAAAGATACTATCTGCACTGGAAAATACAATGTGGAAAGATCATTATCAGGTTCATATTTTTTCGGAAATGCAGGATGAAATTATTTTGTTAGCAAAAAACAAATGGAATCAAAATATCTATCTTTTCGATCTGCAATGTTGTAAGATGAATGCTGTAAAATTAGGCTCTAAAATTTACCGTGAAAATCAAGGGTTGTATTTTCTTTTTTTAACAGATTTATTAGAACAAGGTCTACCACTGCTTTCCTGCGGCTATCCGTTTTATTCTTGTTTGGTGCTTGATGAAAACTTCCAATCAAATTTAGAAGTAAGATTAAAGGAAATCAAAAAGGAATTAGGGAAAACCAATGCTTTAATCGTTCGTGATAAGAGTTGTAATTATCACATTCTATTTCATGATATTTTATATATTACAACGGATACTATGGCTCGAAAAACTATCGTGGCAACGACATATGGAAAAGTAAAAATATCGCTTCCATTTTATAGTTTGAAAGAATTATTAGGAGATCAATTTGTTCAGACCCACCGAGCATGCTTTATTAATATTAGTCATGTTCGAAAAATTGATTATCAAAATCGAAATATCGCATTTGATAATGAAGAAATTATTGACCTATTATCTACTAGAGCAGTTTGTCATATAAAGGCAAGTCTTACTTCCTATAATGATAAAGTAGTCAATTTCTAGAATTGTAAGCAAATAGTCAACTTTTTTCAAAAAATTATATAAAATTATTGTAAATATTTCCTATACGCGATATAATCTGTTTGGATATACGGATCTGTTTCTTGAAAAGTAAGCAATGGAGTGTAGAGTTGTATTCACAATTTCGCATAAATCGAAAAAGGTAAAAAGAAAAACATCCTATGGATGTTAAATTCATTTTTCGGAAATATATAGGTAGATTTTCCTCACACGATTCGTATATCTACCTTTACTATATATTTCCTAATATTATTTTATCGAAAAATAATATTTAAGACAAGAGTACATGCGTGAATGTACTCTTTTTTTGCTCAAACGATATACAATAAGCAAACAAAAATAAACTTGTAAACCGTATAGGAGATTTTTGTTTTAATTAACATTTTAAGATTTCCATTACGTTTTGAATAGATTGATGTTATATCAATTATAAGAGTACGATTAAAACCTTGTTTTTGTTGATAATATCTTGTAATTCGACAATAAATATGCTATTCTTATGGAGAATAGCAACGTTAGAAGAATGTACTGAATTCTAGGAGGATTACATGAAAAAAAAGGGTTTTACATTAGTAGAGTTATTAGCTGTAATTGTTGTTTTAGCAGTCATCGCATTAATTGTAACCCCAACGATTCTGAAGGTAATTGATAATGCGAGAATAGGGGCCTTTAGATCAAGTAGTCACGGGATAGTTAATGCGGCAAAACAGAGTTATCTATTGCAACAATCCAGTGAAGAAAGTCCAAATTTAACAGAGTACCAATATACAAATGGGAAAAAAATTCGAGTGCGCGGAAATATAGATATCGATTATAAGGGAAGTGATCCCAGTAGTGGGACATTATTAATTAATAATGATGGCAAAGTTGCAATCGCTCTCTATCAAGATGGCTATTGTGCTTTAAAAACATATGAAAATGGTCAAATAAAATTAGAAAAGAAAACAAAGGAGGATTGTAGTTTACCATTAAGTGAGCCAATTTTTACTGTGTTAGATGATGCAATCAATAGTGTGGGTTGGGCAAACGAACAATTTTATGTTCAGGTAACTTATACAGATGAATTTAAATGGTGCAGTACAACAGGAGACACTTGTGTACCAAATAAACTAGTTGATAGTGGAATAGTAAAAGTTTTAATCAGTGAAAATAGTACAACGAATAAAATATGTGTTCAAAATGATGATGAGATTATCAAATGCAGTCCAGATTATAAATTAGATAATACTACAAGTATCGCATCAAATTCAGATAATTATGTAGCAATTACTCCTGGAACCAATATTAATGTAATTGATTACTTTACTTATGCAAGTGCAAGTGGAATAGAAAGTACTAGTTGCAAGACCAATAATAGTGAAATAACAGATACAACTAGTTTAACACAAGGAAATTATGATATTGAGTGTAGTGTGAAGAGTAATAGTGGTGCTGTAAAAAAAGCTACTATTAATCTAGCAGTTAATAATTGCTATCAGTTTGATTCTAATACGAAAACAATAAACGATTATTATTGTTATCAAGGGAATAGTAATGGGCAACCAACAATTACTGATTTGAATATTCCCTTTTCAATCAATCAGGTAGCTGTCACAACGATAGGAACTTCTGCTTTTGCTAATGATAAACTAACAAGTATAACGATACCAAATGGTATTATGAGTATTGGAAATAATGCTTTTCAAAATAATCAACTGAAGGAATTAACAATTCCAAATAGTGTTACAAGTATTAATAGTATGGCTTTTTATAAAAATCAACTGACAAATGTAACAATTCCAAATAGTATCACATCTCTTGGAGGAAATGTCTTTAATTATAATCAACTGACAAGTGTAACGATACCCAATACAATTAAAAGTATTGAACTATCAACCTTTGCAAATAATAAATTAACAAGTGTGGTAATACCAGATAGTGTTACAAAAATAGGCCCAGGAGCTTTTTCTACTAATCAGCTAACAAATGTGACAATCCCAAATGGTGTTACAATTATAGATCAAAATGCTTTCCAAAGAAATCAGCTTATAAGTGTGACAATCCCCAATAGTGTTATAACTATAGGATATCAAGCATTTTCTTCAAACCAACTTACAAGTGTAACAATCCCAGGTAGTGTAACAAGTATAGGAACTTCTGCCTTTTATGGCAACCAACTTATAAGTGTAACAATAGGGGATAGTGTTACAAGTATAGGAAAAGAGGCCTTTTCTAATAATCAGCTGACAAGTGTCATGCTACCAAATAGTGTTACAACGATAGAACCTTCTGCCTTTTCTAATAATCAACTTGCAAGTGTAACAATCCCAACCAGTGTGACAAGTATAGGAGATTCAGTCTTTTCTAATAATCAACTTACAAACGTGACAATTCCAAATAGTGTCACAAGTATAGGAAATAACCCATTCATAAGTAATCCAAATGCAAGGATAATCGTTGATTCTAACAATCTAAATTATAAATCAGTCAATGGTGCAGTGTATACCAAAGATGGAAAAATCTTAATCTCAGGGAATAAAGATATGTCTAATAATATAGAAAATACTGTTACCAATATTAGAGATTATGCCTTTCGAGGTAATCAATTGACAAGTGTAACAATCCCAACCAGTGTTACAAGTATAGGAAATTATGCCTTTTCTGGTAATCAATTAACGAGCGTAACAATCCCAAATAATGGCACAACTATCGGTGGATATGCTTTTTATCAAAATAAACTAACGAGTTTAACCATCCCAAATAGTATTACAAGTATAGGAGAAAATGCGTTTCGTAACAATCAATTAACCAGTTTGACAATATTAAGTAATATTACTAGTATTGGTGTAGGTATATTTGCTGAAAATAAACTAACAAATGTGACTATCCCAACCAGTGTTACAACTATTGATGGATACGCTTTTTTCAAAAATCAACTGACAAGTGTGACGATTCTACAAAACGTAACCAGTATTGGAAAGTCTGCTTTCTGCAAAGATAATCCCTATAATTATAATAAGATTAATACTATCGTAAATAAAACGGGACGATCTTTCGACTGGAGTGACATCACTTGTGCAGATCAACTTAGTCAGGTATTTGTAACTGGAACCGTAGTTCATCAATATGGAAATATTACTGTTTCAGCTTCTTAGTAGTTGTTCTATTTTATTGGGAATTTATACGTCCTTTGAAGTGCCTGTGGTAATAAAAATCAGTTAAAACATCAATGAAATCGTCCGAATTATTAAAATGAACAATATAACATCAAACTATTAATGCGAACTATTTTGATATGAATCCAGCACGTGAAATAAACGGATAAAATGTAAGAAAAAATCCAATTTAAGGATTTTTTTTGATAAAAAGGATTTATTGATTTCTAATTTACCTCATGTTTCATAGACAATTTTGTAAAATTTTGTTAAAATAGAAAGACAAGGTGGTTAAATGAAACGAAGTGAAGTTGATCGAACAAAGGTCACACCAATGATGCAACAATATTTGGAAATTAAAGATCAAAATCCAGATATTATTCTATTCTTTCGCCTAGGCGATTTTTATGAGATGTTCTTTGAGGATGCCATTTCAGTATCTAGAGAATTAGAATTGACATTAACCGGTAAAAATGCCGGATTAGATGAAAAAATTCCAATGTGTGGAATACCACATCATGCCGCTAGTATCTATATCGAAAAATTAATTGAAAAGGGATACAGAGTTGGTATCTGTGAACAATTAGAGGATCCTAAGGCAGCAAAAGGTATTGTTAAACGAGACATTATTCAAATTGTAACCAAAGGAACAGTCATTGATAATGAAGCTCTAGTGGAATTTGAAAATAATTATATTGGGAGTATTCTTGATTTTGGACATGTATATGTAATCAGTTATGCAGATATTTCAACAGGTGAGATTTATGCCAGTATGGTAGAACATAACATCAGTAAATTGATTAGTGAAATTGTCAGTCTCGGAATAAAGGAAGTAATTGTCCAAGATAAACTAGATAAAACGATCTATAGTCTTTTAAAGAATCAATTCAAAGTATCAGTAACGATTAGTGATGCTATTGAATCACAAAGAGAATATGAAACTATCTATGAAGAGATAGGTGATATTCGCTATATTGAAACGGTAAAACATTTATTAACTTACGTTACAAGAACGCAAAAAAGAAGTTTATCGCATTTGCAGAAGGTAGTCATTAAAGAACAAAAAAACTATTTAAAAATGGATGTTCATACGAAGAGAAACTTAGAATTAACCGAAACTTTACGATTAAAACAACGTAATTATTCTTTAATTTGGCTTCTTGATAAAACCAAAACAGCGATGGGTTCAAGAAGACTAAAATCCCTGATTGAAAATCCATATGTCGATATTAATGATATTCAAAGAAGTCATGATATGGTAGATACACTTTTGGAACAATTCATTTTAAAAGATGATCTTGGAAAGTGTCTATTTGATGTTTACGATATGGAAAGATTAAGCGGGCGAATTGCTTTTGGTAATGCGAATGCAAAAGATTTATTACAACTTAAAACCTCTTTAGCTGTGTTACCGAAGATAAAAGAAATTTTAGAACAATTAAATTTCTATAAAAAAGTAGAAACATTACCAGAGTTATACGAACTATTAGATCATGCAATCTATGAAAACCCACCTATTTCGATTAAAGAAGGTTATTTGATTAAAGAAGGATATAATGCTGAACTTGATGAATTAAAAGAACTTCGAAAAGGTGGAAAGGACTTTGTTGCACGTTTCGAAGCAGAGGAAAAGGAACGTACTGGTATTAAAAATTTAAGAATTGGTTATAATCGTGTCTTTGGATATTATATTGAAGTATCTAAAGGAAATGTCGGAATGGTAAAAGAAGAGTATGGATATGAGAGACGTCAAACTTTAGCTAACTGTGAACGATATATCAGTCCGATTTTAAAAGAGAAAGAAGCATTAATTTTAAATGCTGAAGAGAAGATCATTGAACTAGAGTATCAATTATTCATATCTATTCGTGATGAAATTAAGGAATATATTCCAAGATTACAAGCAATCGCTAAAGTATTAAGTGAGATTGATGTTTTGCAAAGCTTCGCCACAGTTACCGAAGAAAATAATTATGTGCGTCCAGAATTTAGTGTAAATCAGATTGATATAACGAACGATCGCCACCCAGTAGTTGAAAAAGTCATAGATGGAGAATTTGTAGCAAATGATATCAAAATGGATCCTAATACGAATATATTATTAATTACTGGACCAAATATGGCTGGTAAATCAACTTATATGCGACAATTAGCGATCACTGTAATTATGGCACAAATTGGTTGTTTTGTCCCTGCAAGTAAAGCAACATTACCAGTATTTGATGCGATCTTTACGAGAATTGGAGCAAGTGATGATCTAGTTAGTGGAGAATCCACTTTCATGGTTGAAATGAAAGAAGCTGGGTATGCGATTACCAATGCGACTGAACGTAGTTTAATTTTATTTGATGAGCTTGGTCGTGGTACTGCAACATTTGATGGAATGGCTTTGGCTCAGGCAATTATTGAATACATTCATAAAAAAATCAAAGCAAAAACAATGTTTTCAACTCATTATCATGAATTGACAGACTTAGAAAATCATCTAGAAAATTTAAAGAATATTCATGTAAGTGCTCATGAACAAGATGGGGAGATTACTTTCTTACATAAAATTAAAGAGGGTAGTGTCGATAAGAGTTACGGTATCCATGTTGCAAAACTTGCTAATTTACCAAACTCTGTAACAGAACGGGCAAGTGAAATTTTATCTGTTTATGAAAATAATGAAAAAGTACGAGATATTAAAGTACAAGAAGCATTGCCAATTGAAGAGTTGTTAGAAGAGAAGACTTCTATAATTGAGGAAGAAATCAAAAAGATAAATCCTCTTGAACTAACTCCGATTGATGCTTTAAATCTACTTTACGAGTTAAAACAAAAAGTAAAATAGTGATCTAGTATCACTATTTTTTTCTTGCCATTTATTTTTTGAGTATTGCTATCATTTTTTATAAAAACGAGTGTCTCGCTTTACACTGGTTTGGAATCATTATATAATTACAATAGGTGATTGAGATGAAATTGGTTTCATGGAATGTAGCTGGCTTTCGAGCAGCATTAAAAAAAGGTTTTAAAGAATTTTTTGAACAAGTAGATGCCGATGTTTTTTGCTTGCAAGAGGTAAAAGCCCTGAGAAATCAGATTGAATTTGATGTGGAAGGATATTATGAATATCTAAATCCAGCAGAGAAACTAGGATACTCAGGAACGATGATCTATGCAAAAAAAGAACCTATTTCTGTTAAATATGGAATGGATGACTTTATCAAAGATAATGAGGGAAGGCTTATTACATTAGAGTATGAGGCGTTCTATTTAGTCAACACATATGTTCCTAATGTGAAACGAGATCTATCCCGTTTAGAGTATCGGATGGAATGGGAAGATTGCTTTTTAGAATACATTAAATCATTGGAAAAATTAAAATCAGTGATTATCTGTGGTGATTTTAATGTTGCACACCAAGAAATTGATATTAAAAATGCGAAAGCTAATATTGGGAATGCCGGTTTTACTTATGAGGAAAGAGATAAATTTACAAATTTGATAAATTATGGATTAATTGATACATTTCGTTATGTCAATCCGGAAGCTACCGACCATTACACTTGGTGGAGTTACATGAGAAATGTAAGAGAGAAAAATATTGGATGGAGAATTGATTATTTTTTAGTTTCAAATAGCTTAAAAAACAATTTAAAAGCAGTGAATATTTATAAAGATATATTGGGTAGTGATCACTGTCCAATTGGAATTGAACTGAATTAAGATGGTCTTGTAGATTAAAAAGCTGCTTACTTGCTTTTTTTTTCACTTTCGATTATAATGAGAAAGGATAGGAATGATCAATATGGGATTATTGAAAAAAGAAAATTGGTTTGTATGTCTTTTATTAAATGTAATTACAGAAGGTCTTTTTATGTTAATACCTGCTTATTATCTTGGTTGCATGAAAAAAGATGCATGGTATCGTAAATGGCAGTATTGGTTTTTTGGAGGAATTTGTTTAATTTTTCCAGCAATTATTATGTTTTTTATCTTTTTAATTCAAATGACAATTTCCGTAGCTGAAAAGTTAGAAGTTCCAGGAAAAGAAGTTTATGCTAGTCCATATGTATGGATTTTATGTATCATTATCCCAGTTATTGGTTGGGCACTATTTTTAGTTTTATGGATTTATATTGAAGTATGGCCAATGGTAAAACTTTACCAAGGTGCTGGCGAAAAATATGTAGAATAGGTGAATTATGAAAACAACGTTAGTAATTATGGCAGCTGGACTTGGCAGCCGCTATGGTGGTGGGATTAAGCAATTGGAATCCTTTGGACCAAATGGAGAAATTATCATGGATTATTCAATTCATGATGCAATGGAAGCTGGATTTGATCGAGTAGTCTTTGTGATTCGTAAATCTCTGGAAGAAGATTTTAAAGAGATTATTGGGAATAGAATTGCTAAATTACTACCAGTTTCTTATGTATTTCAAGAGGTTGATGATGTTCCAGCTGGCTTTGATCTTAATGGAAGAACAAAGCCATGGGGTACTGTACAGGCATTACTCACATGTAAAAATGAAGTAAAAGAACCTTTTGTAGTAATTAATGCAGATGATTATTACGGAAAAGATGCATTTAATAGAGTGCATGAATTTTTAGTAAATGGAGATTTAAATGCCGAGCCAATGCAGGCATGTATGGCTGGATTCTTTTTGAAAAACACCATGAGTGATAATGGTGGTGTCAATAGAGGAGTCTGTAAAGTAGATAATGATAATTATTTATTAGAAGTGGTAGAAACTAAAGAGTTAGTAAAAAAAGGATCTTATGCAGTTGGAAATGTTGCGGGAAAAGAAGTAACAGTAGATTTAAATTCTTATGTTTCTATGAATTTCTGGGGATTTATGCCAAATATCTTTCCGGTATTAGAAGAAAGATGGTTGGAATTTTTAAGCAACTGGGATAAGGAAGATTTAAAATCAGAATACTTACTTCCTACCTTTGTTGATCAGATGTTGAAAGAGAAAAAGATGACGGTCAAATCGCTCGAAACTCATGATAGTTGGTTTGGAGTTACTTACAAAGAAGATAAAGAAGTGGTTGTAGAAGCATTCCGTAAATTAATTGAAGCAGGTGTATATGAAACACCACTAGAAAGATCTTAGGATCTTTTTTTCTTGATACAAACATTTGTTTGTGATAGAATGAATTCAGGTGATAATATGGAACGAATTATTTTTCACATTGATGTCAATAATGCATTTCTCTCTTGGACAGCAATTGATCTATTGAATAAGGGAAGCAAGTATGATATTCGAAATAGCTATGCTGTAATAGGTGGCGATGAAACGGCAAGAAGAGGTATTGTTCTAGCAAAAAGTATGCCTGCTAAGAAGTGTGGTATTTATACAAGTGAAACTTTATATAGTGCACGAAAAAAATGCCCTGCACTTCGTATTTTTCCACCGAACTATAAATGGTATCAGGAAATGTCGGCTAGGCTATTTCAATTACTTAGTGAATATACGAATGATATTGAAATTTTTTCTATTGATGAGTGTTCACTGGATTATGGAAAAGTGAAACATCTATATGGAGATGAAGTAAAGTTCGCATATGCTTTAAAAGATAGGATAAAAAAAGAACTTGGTTTTACGGTTAATATTGGTGTAGCTAATAATAAATTATGTGCAAAGATGGCATCTGATTTTACGAAACCAGATAAGGTACACACTCTATTTCAACATGAAATAGAAGGAAAAATGTTTCCTCTTCCTATTAATGAACTATTTGGGGTTGGAAAAAAATCCAGCGAGAAATTACGACTTTTACATATTGATACTATCGGTGATCTAGCACACACTTCTGTTGGTTTATTGTATCCTTATTTTAAAAATCAATCAGAACATCTCATTCGAATTGCAAATGGGATCGACGACTCTCCCGTAAATCCAGATCAAGAAGAAAATAAAGGAATTAGTAGTACCACAACACTCTCACATGATGTTACCTTGAAAAGTGAGTTATATATGATTTTAAACGTTATTGTAGAAAATATTACCTTGACTTTAAGAGGGCAAAATAGGTATGCCTCCGTCATTGCTGTAATCTTAAAAGATCAATATTTTCACAGTTACACGCACCAACGGAAACTAAATAATGCGACGAACTTAACATCCGAGGTATTCCAAGTAGCCAAAGAATTATTAGATGAGTGTTGGAAAGGGGAACCTATTCGTTTAATTGGGGCTCGTCTTGATCATTTAACCAAAGAAAGTAATCACCAAGTATCTCTTTTTGACTCAATTGAAGAAAGAGAACAGGATCTTGTGCTTGAAAAAACGGTTGATCAATTAAAAGAAAAGTTTGGAGGAAAAATTGTTCGTAATGCTTCTTTAAAAGACTATTCTTTTTTAAAGAACAATAAACAAAATTAAAACAATAAAACAAATTATTCTGTGAAAAAATAATATTTTATTTATGATAACATCAATTAATAGTTGATGTTATTTTTTATAGTATAGCATTTCGTTAATCAATCATCTTTTAATAACTTTTATAATATAAAAAATGAATATTTTTTTCTCTATTGCTCCCTTTTATATTAGATTCTACATTGACTTTTTATAAAAATTTATGTACTATAAAATATAAAGAATAGGTGATTAAAGTGAAATATAATAGGGTAAAAAATGCGTTTACTTTGGTAGAATTATTAGCGGTCATTGTCATCTTATCGGTAATAGCGCTTATCACAACACCTCTTATTTTAAACGTGGTCGGAAAAGCGAGAGAACAAGCGTTCTTGGATTCAGCTTATGGGATTCGTGATGCCGCTGAATATCGTTATACGGAATCGATGTTAAGTAATCTGGAAACGAAAAAGAAAGTGTATCAATATCCAGATGAAACAAACGCCCTCAAAGTAAAAGGAGAACATCCAGACTATGGAGAGGTCGTTGTAGAGAGTAATGGGAAGATTGCGTTAGCCTTATGGAGTGAAAAGGTAGGAAAATGTGCCGTCAAAGACTATGAAGAGACAAAGGTCCGCTTTGATGAATCCCTAACTGTGAAAGAAGATTGTGCCATTTCTGGCCAGCGGGAACAAAAAGAAGAAGAAGTGTTTGATGGATGGGTGAGACTTACACTTTATTATCCTTCAAATTCAACAGAACGGAAATGGAGACTAGGTAGTGAAGGAGAAGTAAGAAGTGATGATACCTTAAACTGGGAAGACTATACCGGACCAATTACGATTCCACTTTCTCGTGTACAAGATGTATGGATCAAGTACAAAGTCAATAATGAAACAGTGGTTGTCCCACCCTCTGGAAGAGTCCTTGTTAATATCGAGGTGAGTCCAAGTGGAACGTTAACTAAGAAAGTCCGTGTCAACATTGATTATGACGCATCTGCCACCACCAAAGAATACCGAGTAGGGAATAGTGACTGGATTCCTTATACGGGGATGTTTGAAGTGAGCGAGAATGTGATGATAGAAGCAAGAGCCATCAAGGATGATAGTGTCTATGATTCTAATGGGAATAAGATCTTAACACGCTCTGCAGTGGGAAGAGACTACTATTATGTTGGAAATATCGGAGTCGAAGAAAGTGACTTACCGGCGCCAACGATTGAACGAATTAATCCGGTTGGAAGTGAAGTAGCCAGAGTGAGGGTCACTTATCCAGAAGGAGCGAGTAAAAAGATTTATAAGCTTAATTATGGAGTGGAAGAAAGTTATACAGAAGAGATTGCCATTTCCAGATATGGAACGTATGTGGAAGCATACTATTATGACGAAAGTGGGAAACGGTCAAAGAGTAGAGGAATCCGAATCAATGAGGGAAGTAATTGGAATCCACCGGAAGAAGTAATCGTAAATCCACCAAGAGGAAAGAATCCGGAAACTGGAGAATCTACCACCTCGATACCAGTAGAACCAATCTATCAAGTCGCATCACCAAGTATTGTGGTAACACCGACAAGTATTACCGATAAAGTGAAGGTGAGTGTTGTCTCACCTGCAACAGCAGATAGGGTGTACTTGAGACTAGGAAGTGGAGCATATCAGCTTTTTCAAGGAGAAGTAACGGTAACGGAGAACATGACGGTCTCAGCTTACTATATAACCTATAGTGGAGAGAGGTCAGATACAGGATATGGAAGAGTTAGTAACATCAAGGAAGGAAGTCTACCATATCTAAGAATGGATGCGGATCCATATCCATATGCTTCCTCTTATGGAGCAAAGAGTGTAGTAGTCAGTGTTGTAGCGAGTGATGCAGAGAAAGTGGAATA
>DICM01000011.1:0-404 GCA_002416285.1 Caryophanales bacterium UBA5026 | reverse complement strand
ATATGAGAGTGTATGCAAGAGCCATCAATAGTAGTGGAATCAAGAATACTTACCTAGATATTACGAATATAGGAACTCTAACTCCTCCAACACCAAAAGAAAAACTAAGTGTGAGTATTACTGTGGTACCAGATCCAAGTATCAGTAAGACGAAAGTGGATAAGGTAAGTGTGAAGATTACTTATGATACGAAAGCAACGAAGAAGTATTACTCGTATGGAAAAAGTGGAGATTTGATCGAATATACGGGAGAATTTGAAGTGACGAGTAATACGACGATCTATGCCTATGCAGTCTCGAGTAATGGGTCTGGAGAGACGAGTAAGTTCATTGATAATATCACGAGTGGTCTAGCAGAGCCGGAGATAACGGTTGCGCCAAGAACACAAGAAGCGAGCAAAGTA
>DICM01000017.1 GCA_002416285.1 Caryophanales bacterium UBA5026 | reverse complement strand
GGAGTTGTGCAACGGTTACCCATGTTAGCCGTAGTTTTTTAATAATATTCGTTTGCCAAATTTGTAAAATTGTCTTTAGAAATTATTTTAGAAATTCCTTTATTTTCCAGTATAGCAATTTTATCACAAGTATTAAATAAAGTTTCTATAATGTGAGAACTAACTAATATAATTTTCTGTTGCTTTTTTAAATCTTGCACAATCTCATATAAAAGTCCAACTCCCTCGAAGTCTACACCATTAAAAGGTTCATCTAAAACAACAATGGGTTTATTTAATAAGACTAAAGCAAGCAAAGCTAGTTTTTTCTTCATTCCTGTAGAATAGTTTTGCACGAATTTATTTAATGGTAAATTGAATTTATCAATTGATTTTTTATAAAAATCCGAGTTGTTTTTTTTGACGAAAAAAGAAAGATATTCCTCTCCAGTCATATATGGATAAAAATAATTTTCGGTTTCTAAGTATCCTACATTTTTTCTTGAAATAAGGGATTCTTCATAACTCATTTCTCCTTTATAAGGGATATTTTGATATAAAGCATTAAAAAGAGTAGTTTTTCCAGCACCGTTTCTACCTAAAATTCCTAAAACTTCTCCTTTTTTGACATTTAAACTTAAGTTTTCAATTATCAAATTTTTATTGTACGATATTTGTAAGTTTTTGATTGATAACATTTTTATAATGAGTTAATTTTTTTAATTGCATTATTATAATTTTCTTTAAAGAAGAAAAAAAAAGGAATTATAAAAAAGCTACTTATTAAATATTTCATAAATATTCCTGAATTGTATCCATTTTCTTTAATTTTATGACTATAAATGCTATATTTTCTACTAATTATAAGTAATATATACAAGTTCATTGAAATTACATAATATATTAAATATTCAATTTCTAAATAATTGATAATAATGTAGATGACACAAGTTGGAAGTAATGTAAGATTAAAAATCAAAATATTATTTTTTAATTTTTCAGAAAAATTATGTTTTCGGAAAAATGATTCTAATAATTCTTTATTCTCATTGGTTTTGTATATGTTTGAAATGAAATCTAAATAAAAAATCCCCATTAAAATCAATGTAAACGGATGATATGCAGAAAAAAGCAATCCAATAAAATATATTATAAAAATTAACGTTTTTTCTCTTAAAAATGATTTCCATTCAAATATAGTATTTGGAATAAAATTCCATTTTATAAATGAATATTCAGATTTTGGATATGGGGGAATAAAAATAATTAATATGATAATTGAATAAATAAAGAAGCTATTAATACTGATTTTATAGTGAATGTTTGACAGAATAAAGAGTAAATATATAAGCGAATATTCTACTAGAATTAATAATTTCCAAAAATTTGGAAATATTTTTTTTAAGAAATTAATATCTTTTCTTCTGAAATGAATGAGAAAAATCGGAAAAACAAATAAAAATGAAAATTGATTCAAGTTCAGAAAAATAATAGATAAAAATCCAATTGCATTTATCGTCCCAAAATCACTTTCCTGATTAAAGAGCCTAAAAAATTGGTTAATTCTAAAATTAAAATAATTAACTATTATCGGAATCATCAGGGATAAATTCATTGAATATAGGTTCAATTCTTGTAACTGGATTTTCATCTTTTATTCCGACTCCAACCATTACAGAAACTCCTTGTTCAAAATTTTTCAACTCTAACTCTTCTTCGATATTACAATGATTTATTGCAGCTGTGAAAACGCCTAAATTTAGTTTCGTAGCTATAAGATAAATATTTTGAGATAAATGCCCTGCTTCCCTTAATAATACAGAATAGGCACTTGTGTTTTTTCTGTATTTCCAATAATTTCTATAGTATCTATGTGACATAAAAAACAAAACAGAAGCATCGGAACAATATTCTTGACCAGCTGTAAATTGATATGCTTTTTTAATCGCCTCTTCTTTAGAATACTTTTTTATCAGGTATAAATTATCATCGTTGGTATTATAGTGATACATTCCACATTCCAAACCTTCAACTCTCATCACCAAAATATAAGCCTCTGTAGAATGTAATCCACCACCAGAAGGACTTGTTTTTTTCACTGATTGGATATTTGACTCATAAAGACTGCGAATACCATGTACCCCAAATGTATATTTTAAAATAATGGATAATTCTTCAAATGATAATTTTTTATCCTTATCGAAATTTCTAGAAGTTTTACGTTGTAATAAAATATTAAAAAAAGAATCCTCTTTTAGGTTTGGATAATTAATTTTTACTTTATTAATGTAATTTTCAACTTTATGATAAAAAAGCGGAGGATAGCCATTTTCTTCAATCATCTTTTTCATATCCTCCGCAGAATCCATTTTAGCAGTTGCTATTTTAAACTTAACATCAATATCTTTCCACTTTGTCATGGTACTAAACAGTGCTGCATATATATGCCATTGTTGTTCGATGAGAGTGTTTTCTCTATTAATGAAAGCTTGACTTTCTTCCAAATTTTTGTCTAAAATTACACCTATTTCTAAAAACTTTTTTAGAAACTCACTATCTAAATTATTATAAAAAGCCCAATCATTTTCCTTTATAGATATTATAAATTCAAATTCTTTTTTTGAAATTTTCACTTCTTTGCCATAGAGAATAGGAATTGCAATTATTTCCTCATTAAATTCAAAATTATTTTCTAAAATTGATTCTAAATTTAAACTTGGGAAATTTCTGAAAAAGAAAAATATATACTTAGACCTTTTTAATAACATACTGAAATAATTTTTCTATTAGTTAGTAAGCAAAAATTGGAATAAATACAAACACTACTGGAAGTATTGGTAAACTTTGAATTTGAGAAGGAGAAACAAAATCCTCATAGTTATTGATATATGATAGTCTTTCTCTTAATTCTTCTTGAGAAGGTAAAATAAAGTCTTTAGGAATTACAATCTTACTTGTATCAAAATTGTATTCTCCAAAAATTTTAATAGGATTCATTTGAAAATCCACATAAAAATCTTTGTCATTGACCAATCTGTTTAGAAAAGAATAGGTATCTCTAGGAGATTCTACCTTTACATTGTTTCTGTTAATTACATTTGGGTTGTAATTAACATTTAGAGTGTTTACTTGCATAATATTTTATTTTTTGGATTAAACAATTCAATATTATAAATAAAATTTCAAATATGCAATATTTTTTTTTAAAATTACGGCTAACGGAAAA
>DICM01000023.1:412-56011 GCA_002416285.1 Caryophanales bacterium UBA5026 | reverse complement strand
GCACTTTACTTTTTATCTAACGTTTTTTTCTTCCTCCCTGATCACATTATATTCTTGATAGTATTTTTTATTCCAATCTTCACTGAAAATTGGACTCCCGCTTTCATATAATTTAATCAATTCATCTAGTCCATTATGAATCGCCTGATCAAGTTCATCAGAGTATCCCATTAGTTTTTTATGGTACTTATATTCAAGTTTATCTAATATTTTATATTCACCATCTGGAAAGATGCGAAGATCTAGATCATAATCGATATATTTAATCGTATTATCCTCTATTATATAAGGAGTAGCGATATTACAATAATATGTAATTCCATCTTTCTTTAATTGAACAATTACATTAAACCATTTTTTTCGAAAAAAATAGATAATTGCCGGTTCTTTTGTTTTCCATGTTCCTCCTTCTGCTTCGGTTACTTTGGTTCTTCTATTTCCACATACGATATAATCCTTTTTGATATCAAGAACAACGGCCTCATCCCAAGCCCTATGCACTTTCCCATTATGTTTGTAACATTGGATTTGAAGATTATCGCCTATACAGAGTTGCTTCATAACATTCCTTCTTCCTTGTTTGTATTATAAACTTTTTTTGTCAAAAAAGAAAGATTGGAACAAAAAAAAATAGAATTGAATGACTACAACTCTATTTTGTTAATGTATCTAACGCAGTTTGAAGCTGATTATCGGTTTCATAGGATGGACTATTTTTATATTCTTCACTTAAGTCAACTTTAATATTTGGTTCAACTCCTATTTCGTTAATCCAATCGCCTTTTGGCGTTAACCATTTTTTAGTAGTGACTTTATATTCTGTACTACCATTTACTAATTCCTGAATTGTACCTTTTCCGAAACTAACATCCCCTATCACAGTTGCTCCATATTCTTCTTTTAATGCACTACTGACTATCTCTGCTGCAGAAGCGGTCGCTCCATTCTGTAAAATTGCAACAGTATATTTCTTATCTGCTGTTCCGGTTGCATAAACCTTCACTTTATTTGATTTTGTCTCAACTTGATAAATTACGTGTTTCTTATTTAAAAATAGAGACAAGATCTTTTCGGCAGCGGTCAAATGTCCCCCGGAATTATTTCTCATATCGATTATAAGTGAATCGATGTTATCTTTTTCTAATTCTTCTAGTGTTGTTTTAAATTGGTCATAAGTCGTTCCAGAAAATGTACTAACATATAGATATCCAACTTTTTTGTCATTACGTTCAAAGACTTCTTTTACTACTGACTTTAAAATAACCTTTTCTTTTTTTAGACCATTAAAACTTTTTTTGACACCATCTCTTAATATTACAAGGTCGACTGTGTCTACTGTATCTTTCTTTATATAGTCTGCAACCTCGCTAAAAGTTTTTCCCTCAAAGTTAATTCCATTAATAGATATAATCACATCTCCTACTTCAAGGCCTTTTCGACTAGCGGAAGAATCGTCAAAGACAGACGCTATAAAAACATTACCGTCGTCGTTATTACTGATTTCTATTCCAAGTCCTTTGAACCAACCGTTGAGAGTTCGATTAAAGTTATCTAGATTTTCATCGTCTATTACCATAGAAAATTGATCGCCAAGAGATTCAATCATTCCATTTATTGCACCTTTGACTAGTGCATCTTTGTCAAACTCCTTATAATAATTATCAATAATATATTGGTAATTATTAACAATCTCTTTTAATTTTTCATCTTTTACTTCTACGATATTTTCATCATAATTTCGATACCCTTTTGCACATAGTATTCCCATAAAACAACTGACAATACTAGTTACAATAATTAAAAAAACAACTTCTGACGTATGGAAAACGGCATTTTGTGTTTTCTTCTTTTTTCTTCTTTTTAGCATATTATCACCCTATTTAATATATCACAACTTAGCCTTTATGTCTATTAAATCAGAACAACGTTTCGCCCGTATACAAAAGATTACAAAAAATAGTTGCAACTATGCAACTATTATGAATTACTACTCGTTTTACTGAGCTCATATAGTTTGGTTACGATTGTTTCATTTCCAATATAGGATTCTACAACAGCTCCTTCTTGAACTTTCAACAAACACTCAGTAGCGATCGTGAAATTTTCTCTTTCAAATTTGTTTTCCGTTCCTATATATTTTTGATTTAAGGAGTCAGATAAATCTGCTTTATATAGCGGTATTGCTCCTTCTTTTGCCTTATAAGTTGTTATATAACTATTATAAAGGGTCATGAACACATTTTTTTCCTTTGTATATAAAACGTAGTATTCATTTTCTTTATTGAAGGTATCACTTATTAAAATTTGGTCATACTCTATTTGAGAGGACTTTGGTGTTTCCTGATATTTGAGTTTGTCCCGATCTTTCGATACAAAAATTGAAATACCATAGAAAACAGCAGCTATTACTGCAACAATTATAATTAGCATTACTAATTTTTGAAATTCATTTCCTTCACTATAAGAGACATTTTTTATTTGTTTTTGATTTTTCATGTTATCACCTACTCGATATTATAACAAATCTACTATTAAAATACAACAAATTATTCAGAATCGGAAAACAAAAAATAGGATATAATCCTATTTTCCAACTGGCATAACACTAATAGACTGTACAACTTCTAATAATTCAGATTGATCTAAGGTTTCACTTACCGCATAATATTCAATACCGTTGCTGATCCATGTTAAGGTGTTTTCAGTTACACTACCAATCGTATCCATTAACCAATCTGGATCACCATATACTGGAATCGTTGTAAATTCATCTTCTGCTCGAACAGTTTCTTCTACGATCATAAATGGTGAATCGCCAGCAAATGTTAGAATGATTCTCTCACCATCTTTTAAATTTACCTTATCTTGACTACTTAAATAGGTATTTTCAGGTAAATACATTGGATAGATAATATCATCGATACTTTCCATTGTTGACTCTGTTTCATCACCAGCAACATTCATATTTTGATTTAGATCAAAGTAATTTTTTTCAAAAGTAGCTTTGAAGTCAATTGTTTTAAAAGTCATTTTAATTTTTACTTTACTGTCTTGATCTAATACTTCTACTTTTTGTATATTTCCCTTCTTATCTACATATATATTTTGTTTCGTTAATTTTTTATTATTACTATAAGTAACTTTTGTAGTAATTGTAAAACCATCTTTCGTTGATTTTACATTTTTATCTTTCGTTCCTTTTAAGTCACTTAATATACTTTGTAAAATATAACTTTGGGAATTATTGTAAGGCCATTCACTTTGAAATTTAAAACTCTTATTCAAAGACGGTGTCAAAACATATACTCCATCTTTGTTTTTTAAAATAATTTGTTCATGATTATTGATTTGATTTTTTAAACTAACACGGAATTGGTCTGTTTTAGCATATGAAACATCAACATTATATTTGTAACTGTCTTCGTTATTGATAATTTCTAGTTCACCGCTGATATGATAATTCTTTAAATTGCTTAAGCTTTTTGTCACTGTTCCTACAATATCTGACGATCCTTTATTAAAACATCCAGTCAGCATCACAATCGTTATTAGAAAAAAACTCCATAAAAACTTTTTTTTCATTTCTTCACCCCATATTTTTCATTTACTTCATTATATGGATATGTTTTTTTAAATATGATGAATAAATTAAAAAATATTGAGAATAGTAATAATGATAAGAAAGGATGAAATTGATGGAAACAATACAAAAAATAGCACTCGTTTTCACAATTATTGGTGCTGTTGTATGGGGGCTTGTTGGATTATTCGATTTTAATTTAGTAAATTACCTATTCAAAAGCATACCAATTATTGAACGAATCATTTATATTATTGTTGGTGTTTGTGGTCTAATCAATATTGGGCTATTATTCTACCATTTAGAAGACAAATAAAAAGTGTTACTTTTATAGTAACACTTTTTATTTTTGATAGATATTTATCTTTACCTTTTTCGTTTTTGGAGTATATTGTACTCTCGAATCGCTACCTTCAACATAAACTTCAACTTCGTACGTTCCAGGTGTATAACCATCTAAGTTAATGTAAGCAATAACATTATCTGATTTTATACTATCGATAACTGAAGAAACACCTTTCAGATTAACATCGACTTTCCCAGTCTCGCCCGACTCCAACTGTACTTTATATTGATCCGATAGATTTCTCTGCTCGATACTAATATCTTTTAAGTCTTTGCTTGCAACACCGTCAAGAGTAACCTTAACTGTAATATTATTTACAGATAGAGCTGTTACTCCTACTGGTTTTTGTAATTCTAACTTGTATTCTTTACTTTCTTTTAATCCTGTAACATCTATTTCAACGGGGAAATAAGTAATATTTTTTAAAGTTTCAGAATCACCGTAAACAGTAACTTTAGTTTCATTGGTTGAGAAAGAACTAATTGCTTGACCAAAACTTACCTCACCTTTTGGGATTACCTTAAATGGTACTTCTTTACTTGGTGATGCGATTGTGACATCGACATCGATTTTCGCTGGTACGATCTCAACATCGACAACATTCCCATCCTGATCGTATGCTTTTAGTGGAACATCTTTTAAAGTTGTCGTTCCAACTTCTTGCGAAACAAGATTGTTTATGTCAACCAATGCTTTTACAGATGAAACGGTTTTTATCTGATGCTCAGCACCTTTAATTACTACTTTATCACTTGGGAAATCTACTTTCTCAATAACGTATTTTGAATCTAGTTTATCTTTATTTAAAATATCTAATGATAGTGTTTTAGACTCCGATACTTTTTGATAAATAATAACCGTTGCGACCGAAGGATTAACCATGTAATCAATCTTTCCAACATTTTGATTATATTCGATAGAAACGCGATGACTACCCGGCTTTAACCCACTTAGATCAACCGTAACATCATGTGAAGATGATTGCTTAGCGATATATAAATCGGTTTTACTACCAATTAATGTAATATCTACGGTCTTTGGTAATCCTTCTATTACATAAGCTTCTTCATTATAGATTGGTGTTACAGGTTGATTCTTTAACACTTCTGCTGTGTTATCATTAAATATAATAATTTTTTGATCGATTACTATAAAAATACCAATGGCTAAAAAGAGCGAAATAAATAATAAAGTATTGGTTTTAGAAAGCCAATTTTCAAACTTTCTTCCAGAACGATCAAACCGCGATGTAATAAACAATACTAATTTCGTAATTGGTACAATAATATGTTTGTCGATAAAAGAGGCAATATTATGAAATAGTCTCCTAAAGAATTTCAATATCTTGTTCACTTTCTTCCTCCTCATCTTCTAACATAATTGATTTTTTAGGACGCAATGCTTCTAGTAACATAATTTTTACTTCATCAATGGTTAAATTATAATGTAATTCTCCATCGATAGCAATTGATAAACGTCCTGTTTCTTCTGAAACGACTAGTGAGATACAGTCACCAGTTTCGGAAATTCCAAGTGCTGCTCTATGTCTTGTTCCAAGGCGTTTGCTGATTTTTAAGTTATCGCTAGTTGGAAAAACAGCCCCTGCACTCGTAATTTTATCTCCTTGGATGATAACACCACCATCATGTAGTGGATTATTTGGGAAGAAGATCGAAATCAAAAGTTCAGCCGAGATATCCGCATATATTTTCTTTGATTTTTCAATATATTCGAGTAGACTATTATCCCGTTCAATGACAATTAATGCACCAATTCTGGCTTTCTTCAAATAATCCATCGCATTGGTAATCTCATATACTACTTTTTCTCGTTCATCAACGGTCAATACTTTATGCCGTCCTAGAAGTTGGCTTCTTCCTAACTGTTCAAGAACATTTCGAATTTCCGGTTGAAAAATTACAATCAACGCTAATGGACCCCATGTAATTACATAATCAAGAAGATATCCAATCGTTACTAGGTGGAAAAAATCACCTATTACTTTAATTATGATAATAATTAGGATTCCTTTAAATAGAAGAACCATTTTTACGTTCTTTCTAAGATTTTTTAAAATGTAGTAAAGTGCACACCATACTAAAAGAACATCGATTAATTTAGTGATGAGACTTGTTATTGTTTCAAATGTCATAATTACCTCCAATTATTCTCTGACAAACATTATATCATATTCTGAAAAAGATGAAAACTAAAATTAAAAACAAGTCACGAAGACTTATTTTAAAAAGTTAAAGATAACAATAATTCCAGCAATTAAAACAACAATCCCAAGCGTTATTAACAAAATTTTCATCAGGGTGTTATTTCTTCTTAAATTATGATTGATATCGGCCAATTGTTCAAAATCTTCCTCACCGAATCCTAAAGAAGATGTATAGAATGATTTATCCATTTCACTTGGTTCATCCATCTTTTTACGACGCATCTCTTCTTGTTTGGCTTGTTCTAATAATTGCTTAATAGCATCCTTGTTTTCAATTACCGTATTATTTTCTGATCTCAGATCTCCTAGTAAGTCTAAACTTAGATGACGATCGTCCATTTTATTCAAAATACTTGTACTCGTAATGGTATCAATCAATCCTTTTAAATCTCTTTCTTCTTTTACTGGTCGATTAGGGCGCTCTATATTTAGATTCTTAAGCACTTTATAGCTTGTATTTTCAAGATTATGATACTTACTTGAATCTGATTTTGACGATTTCGCTTTATTTAAAATGTCACGAATATCATAATTTTTTTCTTCCTCGTCTTCTTCTAAAAATGTAGCAGTTGCAGAGACTTCTTCTTTCGGCTGAATTAAATTACGGTAATCTCTTCCCTGTTGATACGATTCTCTATTTTGTAACATTTTCTTTACTTTTAATATATCGATTTCGTTTGACTTATCAATTGTGGCAATTCCTTCTATGTTACTATATTCAGGAGTATCATAAATCGTATGGTATAATTGAACGTTTTTATCACTTCTTTTTGGCATACTATTATTCGTTTGATTATAACGGTCCATACGACTTCCCATAAAGATCACCTCGCTATTATCATAATACCATACAATCTTTTTTTTTGAAAGATTAACTTGCATTTCTAAGCGTTTTTTTTGTATAATAATTCTAGGAGGAATAATATGGAAAAAGTAAAAGTGAATCCTGATGTTTGTATCGGTTGTGGTGCTTGTGCGGCTATTGCTCCTGATGTTTTCGTTATAAATGACGATGGCCTAGCAGAATCAATCGAAGGTGAAAACATTTTTGATACAATGAGTGAAGATTTAAAAAACGATGTAATGGATGCTCTAGAAGGATGTCCTACTGGAGCCATCTTTAAAGAAGAAGTCAAAGATGAGGATAACAAAAAAAGCGAATAATATCGCTTTTTTTAGTCTTCTTCTTTTTCTTTTCGGGAAACGATGCTATATAATCTCTTTACTTCTTTTGGAGATAACATTCTTGATTCTCCAGAATTTAATCCAGATAAATTTAAAAATGCGAAGGATTCTCTTTTTAATTTTAATACATTATAACCAAGTGCTTCAAACATTTTCTTTACTTGATGATTTCTTCCCTCATGAATCGTTAATTCCACGATTGAAATGTTTTTTGATTTATCATATTTCGTTACACGAACATGGGCTTTTGAAGTCTTTCTTCCATCTATAATTACCCCGTTAGATAATCTTTTCACTTGCTCTTTTCCAACTAATCCGCTCACTTTTGCTACATACAATTTATCTACTTCATTTTTCGGATGCATTAGAAGATTTGCTAATTCACCATCATTCGTTAAAATTAATACTCCTGTTGTATCGTAATCAAGTCTTCCTACTGGATAGATTCGCTCTTTAGTTGGGATTAAATCAACAACTGTTTTTCTATGTTTATCATCACTAGTAGTTGTTACGACACCTCGCGGTTTATATAAAAGATAATATACTTTATTTGCTACTCCTCTTTGAATGAATTCACCGTCTACTTCAATATCATCTTTTGGTCCAACAGTTGTTCCTAATTCTTTTATTACTTCACCATTAACACGAACACGACCTTTTAAAATTAATTCTTCTGCTTTTCTTCTTGAAGTATAACCACTATTGGCTATTACTTTCTGTACACGTTCCATAATATCACCTGCTTTCATTATACGGAACTATCTATTTTTGTGCAAGTAAAAAAACGCCATGCGTTTTATTTACAGTTGAATCCTTGCTCTTCAAAACCCTGTTTTACAGCACTAATTGATTGTTTTCCATAATTAATTCCTAGTTCTTCTTTATCGGATTCTGATATGGATGCCATCTTTTCTTTTAAAACAATTTTAATAGAATCAGATGATTTTTCACTCTTATAAGTAATTCCATTTCGATCTTTATATTTTTCCATGGCAGTTTCTAGTGATGAAGCAGCTTCTTCTAAGTAAGCTTTTTGTTCCTCAGTCACTTTCACTGTTGATTCCAATGAGACTTCTGTTACAATATCTTCTTTAAAATTAATTTTTACATCTTGTGATAGTACAATACCATTATCATTGGTTTCAGTTTTTTGACAAGTTAAGGGTTGCTTCTTCCCACAACCTGTCACAAATAATATTAATAAAAAGGCAGTTAAAGATACTTTTTTCATACTTTCCCTCCTTTAACATCATACACGGAAAGAGGAAAAACGTCAAGTAGAGAACAAAAGTGTCGTAAGAACAATAGCTGCTATCATTCCAGCAATATCGGATATAATGCCAACCCATAACGCATGTTTGATCTTCTTTATTCCAACTGTTCCAAAATAAAGAGTTAGTACATAAAAGGTGGTATCTGTAGAGCCTTGTAAAATAGATGCCATTCTTCCAATGAAACTATCAGGTCCGGAACTTTCTAAAATATTATTTAGAATTGCTAAAGCAGAACTTCCTGATATCGGTCTTAGTAGTGCCATTGGAAAAATGTCGAGTGGAATTTTTAAATATTCAAAAAAAGGATTGACTAAATCAAACACGATATTTAGTGCACCACTTTTTAGAAAAATATTAATTCCAAAAATCATTCCTAGTAGGCACGGGAACAATGTAAAAACCATATCGAAGGATTCTTTCGCCCCATTTACAAATACATCATAAATATCTATTTTTTTATAGAGGCCATAACCAATTACAACCAATACCAAAAGAGGTATCATCAGATTTGATATATATGTCATAATTATCTTCTCCTAGCTAAGATACGATCTGCTAGTAGTCCCACAATTGTTGCAATTACGGTTGATAAGATACAAGCAGGAACGATCTCTGTTGGATTCGCACTTCCATACATCATTCTTAAACTGATCACAGTTGTGGGTATCAATGTTAATCCACTTGTATTTAGTACTAAAAATGTAACCATGCTCCTACTGGCAACTTCTTTATCTTCATTTAATTCCTGCAATGATTTCATCGCTTTTAATCCAAATGGAGTTGCTGCGTTCCCAAGTCCAAACATATTGGCAATTACATTTGATGCAATGTAGCTTAAGGATTCATGATTTTTTGGTATTTCTGGAAATAATTTACGAAGAATAGGAGAAAGAGAGCTTGCAAGTTTTTGTAATAAACCAGATACTGAGGCTATATTCATAATTCCAAGCCATAATGCCATAACGGGAAATATCTTTATTACCATATCTAAACTACTTTTAGTACTATTTAAAATTTCTTGATTTAATAATTCTATTTTATTAGTAAAAATACAATAAATAGATCCTATTACGATGAATGCCCCCCAAATTTTATTCACCATAAATTTTTCACCCAATTAGTCAGAGATTTCCAAAATCCTACTTTTTCTTTTTTGGTCTGATTCATTTCTACATAAATAGGTTCTTCTCGAACAACTGTATCTCCAAAATATAATTTTACTATTCCAACAGAATCAGATTCATTAATCGTACGTTTTTTTTGTAATTCATATTTTATCGAGATACTGTCTTTTTCACCATCACTTAGTGCATAACTGATATCATTCTTAATATATAATCGATAGCGTTTATAATAATTATCATCCGGTTTAATTGTTCCTTTTTTTAAAACGGTATACGAATTAAAATTAGCAAATCCATATTCGAATAAATTTATATGATCTTCCCAATCATTACCGTCATTTAGTGTAACAACTGCTAAATTTAAATTATTTTTTGAAGCAGTTGTCACTAATGTCCTTTTCGCAATTTTTGTAAACCCGGTTTTCCCACCGGTTATATAGTCATAATTCATAATTAATTTATGTTTATTTGTCCATACGTAAGTATTCATATTTGTTTTTAATGTATATTTTTTTGTGCTGACAATTTTTTTATAATCCTCGTTCTGCATTGCATAGGCAGTTAAAATGGCCATGTCATATGCAGTGGAATAATTACCAGCCTCTTCATCTAACCCATTAGGATTGTTGAAAATGGTATCTTCCATTCCAATCTGTAAAGCTTTCTGATTCATTAAGACTACAAAATCCTCGACACTCCCAGCAACATATTTGGCGATTGCTAAAGCTGCATCATTTCCACTTCGAAGCATCAGTCCAAGTAGTAAATCCCTCAATGTCAAAACTTCTCCTTGTTTAATATAAACGCCAGACCCATAGGATTTTAATATTTCATCACCGACAGTTACTTTATCTGCAAGTTTTCCACTTTCACAGGCTAATATCGCTGTCATTATTTTTGATATACTTGCGACACTTTTTTGTTCATGGATTTGTTGGCTATATAAAACTCGATTACTATCCATGTCAATTAAGATAGCATTACGTGCACTTGTTTCCACAGCTTTAACTGTAAATGGAATAAATAATAGCAATAAAAATAGAAGTTTTTTCATAGAATCACCTAAAAAAGTGTATGAATTTATACACTTAATTATGTAATAAAAAAATGGCTATGCCATTTTTTTAATAACGATATGTTCCATGGATTTTACTTAAATCAGCATCACTAGGATTATCTAATGTCCATTCGCCATCAACCTTAGTCAATGTCATTTCCAATGTATATTTTACCTTTTCATCGGCCTTTTTTAATTGCTCAATACGGTAATCCATATAAGCTGACTCATCATAGTCACCAGTAACTTCATCTTTGAACTTCTCTGCATTATCTTTCAAGTATTGTTCTGCTTTTTCTAACACCTTGGAATAATCAGTTACTTCTATTTCTACAGTAACTGTTGCAGTATCACCATCGATTTTCTCATCTTTTATATCATAAGTTAAATTACGATAGTGTTTTTTCATTAAGTCGCGATATGATTCTCGCTGTTTTGTATTGAATTTTTCTTCTTCAGCAACTACCTTATCGAGCTGACTTAAAACAGCCTTATCAAGTGACTGATAATTTGAGAAATAAGCTTCCACCTTTTTTGTAGGTGTATTAAACATTTTATTACCGCAACCAGTCAGTAATAAAATTCCTACTAAGACGGTTATTACCTTTTTCATTTACATTCCTCCTTATTTGTAGTTTGATACAAAATAAGAAAAAATATACAAATTACATAATTTTGGACTTAAAAAGACGAATTAGTTTTCGTCTTCAATTACTGCTTCAATAATCTTTTCATTTATACTGTGTGCTTTTTTATAAATAATATCTACTTTTCTTTTTAAAATAAAGCTATTAATCAGATCAATAAATGCATAAAACACAAGCGTCGCTCCTAGAATTTGTGTAATAATAGTTGCACCTTTAAATGGATTAAAAACAAATAGGATCCCACAGATTAATGTTAAAATAGTTAAGACAAATGGGCTAACCCAATCTTTTCCTGATTGTTTTTTTAAATCTAGAACATAGCCTATCTTTAAAATGCTATTGAAAAGCATCCATACTCCTAAAATTAAAGGTAATACACTTGCTACTGCTTTTGGATTTAAAATCAAAAGTGATCCTGATACTGCACAAATTGTTCCATAAACCAAATCAAATGAAAATCCACTCTGATTCTTTTGTCCACGAAAGTATTTGACAAATGCGAATATTCCAACTACTAGGATGCCAATTCCAATAATTGTTGAAATCATTGTAATAATCTCTTCCGGTTTAATAATTAGTAAAACACCTACTACAATAAATAAAATCGTAGTAAATAATGACCCTAACCACAGTTTATTTAATTTATTTTTAACTTGCTCCATAGAAATACTCCCATTCTATTATTTGGAAATACATATTCCCTATACTTATTAAACCACAAATATAATGTTTTGTAAAATGAAACTATAATAGTGATTTTTTTATTTCTCGTTCCTTACTACGTCCCAACCACGATACATCTTGATAACTTTCGTTTTTGGCTTGTTGTTGTCAACATTGTTTTTTTCAACATTAGAAAAATCTTCTAAAGTTGATTTGTTCCAATGTTCCTTATATATATTTTCCTCGCTTAACGAAAATGATTGTATTATTGGTCCCCTCGAAATTCCTGTATGTCTTTTTGTATTATCTTTTGCCATTGTCATTCTATTTTTCCTCCCTTCATTGTTTACTCGAATTTATCTTACAAATTCATCATAGAATATTTCATTATCTATGTCAATCTTTTGGAATAAGGAAAAGAAAAAAGTGGATAATCCACTTTAAAATTATTATCAATCACAGGCTTATATCTTTTGTAATGGGTAAAATTTTATAATAGAATCATCTTGTTATCTTTCATAAATGAACTTTCTCTCAAATATACCATCTTCATATGAATAATCAAAGAGCAATTGATTCATAGGGAACTGCTGAGTATTGATCATATCTTTTTTGTAGATTCAATATAGTGTCCCCTCTTGATTTTTCTCTTTCAAAGTTTCAGAATAATAAGTATTGATAATTCCTTCCCATTCTTCTTTCCACCAGATAGTCCATATACTTGTCACCATCTTTTTATTAAACTTGATTAAGAGATTTTTTATTAACCTTTATTGGATAACAAGCTGTGGAATCACAAAAAGTTTGTCTTATAAACAATTTACTCCTTCCAAAATAATTTTTTCTATTTCGTTCCAATCATTGACTCTAATTACCTCTTGTTCTTTTAAGTACTTATCTGACAGATTTTTATTATGTTGTTCACTAAATAATAATTTCAATTCACAATTACCACTTAAGTTAGTAAGTTTATCATCTATTTTTATGTCACAATTTATAATTGATTTATCTCCTACAAAAATAAATTTTCTAGGATCTAGAAAAGGAAAATTTCGGTATAGAAAATCATATTTATTTTTCAAATTTAATCCTGCATTTTCGATTACTTCTCTCCAAATATAGTCGGTACAAATGTAAACATCATATTCATTATTTAATTTCTCGATAACACGAATACTATCTTCTCTAATATCTACATAATCATACATATTTTTAGTAATAAAGAATTGAAAAAAGTCATCCTTTTTATCTTCTAACAAATCTTGCCAATAGTAATTTTCGCCTGCTTGTTTCCAATCTAATTCATAACCTAAAAATTCTTTTACTAATCTCTCAAACCCTTTGATTGTTATAACGTCATCCATGTCAATCATTATCTTTTTTCTATTCATTCATTTCACCAAAATTAGTCTTATCAAACATATTAGGACGTGTATATTTAGCAGCATTTAAACTTTCTTTTAATCGAATACATTCTTCTAAATCAATGTCATATAGATTGGCTAAACAGATTATATAATAAAGTACATCATTTAATTCTTCCTCGACTGTTCCTTTTATGTTCTTATCAACTATTCTATTATCCTTTCTAATTGCTTTCGCTAATTCTCCGACTTCTTCGGAAAGTTTATAAAAGTATTTGTCAACAGCATTCGGTTTATAGTCAATTGTCTTTATTGCTTCTTGTAGTTCCTTTATTGTTAAATTACTCATTTCAATTCCTCCAATTAAAAACATTATATCATTTCATCTAACGATTTACCTATTAAAGCTTAATATTTTAAACTCATTAAAAAAAGTGGATAACCCACTTTAAAATTCACAATTTCCTGGTGTTCTTGGAAATGGTATTACGTCTCTAATATTTTCTACACCTGTTAAATAGATTAACAGACGCTCAAATCCCATACCAAATCCTGCATGCTTACATCCACCAAATCTACGTAAATTAACATACCAATCTAATTCAGATTGATTCATCCCTAATTTTTCCATACGATCAAGTAAAACTTCTAAGCGTTCTTCTCTTTGTGATCCACCCATTAATTCTCCTGATCCCGGAACTAGAAAGTCGACTGCTGAAACTGTCTTATCATCATCATTTAATCGCATGTAAAATGCTTTAATATCTTTTGGCCAATCTTTTACAAAGACTGGGGCTTTAAATTTTTCTTCGGTTAGATAGCGTTCATGTTCTTTCGCTAAATCTTCTCCATATTGTGGTTCATTTTCAAACTTCTTATTTGCTTCTTTTAAAATAGTAATTGCTTCTTGGTGCGTAATACGAATACATTTATTGTTTAAAACAACATCTAGTTTTTCTAACAATCCTGGTTCTACAAATTTGTTGAAGAATTCAAGTTCTGATTTCGCATGTTCTTTAACATAGTTTACAATATAGCGAAGCATATCCTCTTCGATATCCATAATTCCTTCAAGATCACAGAAAGCAACTTCTGGCTCAATCATCCAAAACTCTGCTGCATGTGTTTTTGTGTTAGAATTTTCGGCACGGAAAGTAGGCCCAAAAGTGTAGACTTTTTTAAATGCCATTGCAAATGCTTCTCCTTGAAGTTGACCGGATACTGTTAGTGAAGTATGTTTTCCAAAGAAATCTTTTTGAAATGCAACTTTGTCGCTTTCTTTTGGCAAATGATCTAAGTCAAAGGCTGTTACCGTGAACATTTCACCAGCCCCTTCTGCATCGCTTCCAGTGATTAATGGGGCGTGTAAGTAGACATATCCACGGTCTTGGAAATAAGTATGAATTGCTTGTGCAGCAATACTTCTAACACGGAATACAGCTTGAAATAGGTTTACTCTCGGACGTAGATATCCAATTTCTCTTAAAAACTCATTACTATGTCGTTTTGGTTGAAGGGGAAATTCTTCTGGACAATCACCTTCTAAAGTAATCTCTGTTACTTTTATTTCAAATGGTTGTTTCGCACCCAATGATTCGACTACAATACCAGTTGCTTTAATTGCAGAACCAATATGGTATTTTTGAATATCTTCAAAATTTGTTAATTCTTTTTCATAGACAAGTTGAACATGCTCAAAATAAGTTCCATCAGAAAATTCTATGAATCCAAAATCCTTTTGTTTTCGATGATTTTTAATCCATCCTTCTAAAGTAACCTCAGTTCCCATTAATTCATCTATTTTCTCATATAATTCTCTTACATCTAATTTCATATTATCCTCCTAAAATAAAAACAGTGATCCATCCTCTAAGGGACGAATCACTGTAATCCGCGGTACCACCCAATTTGCCTAAGCCACTCTCATTCGGTAAAATGATTGAACATGATAACGGGTTCTACCGATTATTCCTACTCGATTCAGAATAATGCTCCACGGTGTTCTTCCAAAAAGGCATATGTATTGGTTCCCACTATCCCAACTCACTTTTCACTGTTTCTTTTTGTACTTTTCCATTTCTTCGCTTTGATGTGAAAATTATAAAATATTTTTTCTCTTTTGTCAACTATTTTCGAACTTGTAGGAGTTTAAAGAAAGCATACAGTTTAGGTGTAATCGAATCAAAATGCTGTTCAAGTTCCTCTTTTAAATGCTTTAAAATAATATCTTTTTGGTCTTCCTTTTTATTAAAACACTCGTAATAGAGATAACATAATTTACTCGTATCCTCTTCTCTTTGTAACTTCGATATTTCTTTTTTTAAAAATCGTTCCATTTCTAATTGCTTTCTAGTACGAAAAGGATTATTAGAATTAGTTTTTACAATATCATATTTAATTTCTTGTTCTTTTAGACGATTCGTACTATCTAAGACCTCTAACTCTTCTTCCAAAAGTAACTTACTCTTTTGAATAAAGCCTTTTTTTATTAGAATTGCTAAAGCATCACTACCATCAGAAAGTAGGCAAGCATAATCAATTCCTTTGACACTTCGATTGGTGAATATTTCTGTTCTTTGATAGATTTTTTCTAGAAAGATACTATCAAATATTACCTGATTTTCACTGATGTCTTTCAATTCTTTACTACCGATTTTGAATAAAGGAATTTTTCTAATATGGGTAATATTGTCTCCCTGATTCCAATCATAAAAATCATATAAGATATCATTAAAATTAGCTAAAACATCATATATGTAGTTCATATTTTTTCCCTCCTGGCATAAAAATTGAGCCGTAAAGCATTACGATTCCAACAAGAGCGTACAAACACTCAACCCTTCTACTAATAAAATTAACATATTCCGAAAAATTATACCCTAAGGTTAGTAAATTAAGGTAAGTTATAATATAAACACAACCGACAACAGTAAGACCAAAACCGATTAAAAAAAAGAAGATTCTTGCGCCCATATATTTCTCACCTACTTAAGTTTATTTTATTTTATTTTTTTTATTTATTAAAATTTGATTTTCATATATAATGTACTAAGGTGATAAAATGTTAGAATTATTAAAATATTTATTTTTAGGTTTCATTCAAGGATTTACAGAACCAATTCCCGTTTCTTCAAGTGGACATCTCGTAATATTCCGTCATTTAATTCATAGTAATGCTTTGAATGATCTAAATTTTGAAATCATACTCAACTTTGGGAGTTTAATTGCAATTATTCTTTTTTTCCGAAAAGATCTTTTAGAACTCATTCATGACTTCTTTTCATATCTTTCCTCAAAAGAAGAGAAATATAAATCAAATTTTAAATATTGTTGGTTAATTGTTATTGGAACCATTCCAGCAGGACTTTTAGGTCTATTTTTAAAAAATTGGATTGAAGATCAATTAGTTAGTGTGAAAATTATTGGTGCTGCTCTTCTTATTACCGCGTTTTTTCTATTTTTAATAAAAAATTTAAAAGGGAGAAAAGACGATAGCGACATTACTTATTTAGATGCGATAATTATCGGATTATTTCAAGCGATTGCTTTATTTCCTGGGATTAGTAGAAGTGGAGCAACCATGGTTGGTGGAATGTTTCTAGGATTCAAACGAGAAACGGCTTTTAAGTTTTCATTTATGCTTTATATTCCAATTAGCTTAGCCACAATGATTCTCGGAGTAAAAGATTTAATCAAAACAAATATTAGCATAGATCTATGGATTACTTATGGTATCAGTATGATTATTTCTGGAATTGTTACTTATTTTGCGACGAGATGGTTTAGCGGTATTATGAAAAATGGGAAATTAATTTACTTTGTGTTCTATTGTCTTATTGTTGGAACGCTCGTATTATGCTTTCTATAAAAACTATACATAGTATAGTTTTTTTGAGACTTAAAATTCTAATATTTTATCATAGACAAAGGGAACTAATTAGTTCCCTTTGTCTATTTGTTTACTTTTCTCAATTAATTCTTCATGATATCGATCAATTGCATCTTTCCATGAGGGTAATGTTTTAAAACCATTTTCTATCAATGATTTTTTACTAAGTTTAGAATTCAGTGGTCTTAATGCTGGTGATGGATACTCACTCGCATTTATATGATTTACTTTTATTGTCTTCTCATTTAATTTAAAAATATATTCTGCTAAATCAGCCCAACTACAAAAACCATCGTTACTTGCATGATAAGTTCCATACTTTTCTGTTTTCGACATATCAACTAAAAGCTTTGCTAAATCAACTGTATAGGTAGGGCTACCGAGTTGATCGGATACTACATTTATTTCCTCTTGTTTATTTCCTAGTTTTAAAATTGTTTCAACAAAATTTGATCCATTTATTCCAAATAACCAAGTTGTCCGAACAATAAAATATCTTGAATATTGTCGTACTTCTTGCTCTCCTAGAAACTTTGTCTTTCCATAAACATTGAGAGGATCGACTGGATCATCAACTTCATAGAGTCCACTTTTTGTACCATCAAAAACATATTCCGTACTAATATAAAATATTTTACAACCTAATTCTTCTGCTGCATCGACGAGATAACTGGTTCCTTTGACATTGATATCATAGACTAGGTCTTCTTTTTCTTCAGCCTCATCAACATTTGTCCATGCTGCTGTATGAAAAATAACATCCGGTTTCACATTTAAAACATATTCATGAACTTTATTTCCGTCTGTTAGATCTAGGTCCTCTTTATCAATTGAAACAATATCAGTAATCCCTCTTTTTTGAAGTTCTCTTACAATATCAAAACCAAGTTGTCCTTTGCTTCCTGTTACTAAATATCTCATATTTATTCCCTCCTATAGCTACTGTTACTACACTTAGATTGTATCAAAAATACGATTAATTGTACATCCAATACTGGCGAGATTATTCTCTTTATATTTTGTTTATATACTAAAAAGGTTTTAGAGAAAAAATTATTATATTCGATTAAGTCTAAATTTCATTGTCACTTCGAATTAATTCTTCTAATCTTTTACATTCCTCTAAATCCATAGCTGGAACACTATTTAAACGATATTTTAATCCCAATTCCTCATATTTTTTTATCCCCATTGTATGATATGGCAATAATTCGATCTTTTCAACACATCGATATAATTTTAGAAACTCTTTCAATTGTAAAATATATTCTTCAGTATCATTAATTCCTGGTATGATCACTTGACGAATCCATACTTTGACTTGTTTTTCTTCACATGATGTTAAAAATTTATAAAAGGATTCATAAGATTGTCCAGTTATTTTTTTATAAGAATTTTCATTTAATGCTTTTACATCTAGTAATACCAAATCGATATAATTAAATATTTCCTCTGAGTAAGTACCAAATCCTGAAGTATCAATACAAGTATGAATACCTGCCTCTTTACATTTTTTTAATGTTTCTAGTAAAAAATCAGCCTGCGCTAGTGGTTCTCCACCAGAAAAAGTAACCCCACCATTTTCTCCTAAATAATTTTTATAGCGTAATATTTTTTGCACGATCTCATCGGAAGTCATTTTTAAATTGGAATTTGTAAGTGACCAAGTTTCTGGGTTATGGCAAAACAAACAACGTAATGGACAACCTTGAAGAAAAAAGACAATGCGGATACCTGGTCCATCGACTAATCCCATTGTCTCAATCTTATTAATATATCCAATCATTAAATTGTTCCATGAAATGTTCTACTAATAACTTCCATTTGTTGTTCTCTATTTAGCCGATTAAAACGAACTGCATACCCTGAAACTCTAATCGTTAAAGTTGGATATTTTTCCGGATGATCCATAGCATCGATCAATGTCTCACGATTTAATACATTTACATTGAGATGTTGTGCTCCTTGCTTAAAATATCCATCTAATAATTGCACAAGATTTTTTTCACGTTCTTCTTCAGTCTGTCCTAGGGCATTTGGCACAATTGAGAAAGTATTAGAAACTCCATCTTCACATATTCCACAATATGGAATTTTTGCTACTGAATTTAGAGAAGCTAAAGCACCACTTGCATCTCTGCCATGCATTGGATTAGCTCCTGGAGCAAAAGGCACTCCTGCTTTTCTACCATCTGGAGTAGAGCCGGTTTTTTTACCGTACACAACATTTGATGTAATGGTTAATATCGATAATGTTGGAATAGCTTGTTTATAGAGTGGATGTGATTTTAATTTATTAAAGAATGATTCAACTAATTTAATTCCAATTTCATCAGCGTGATCATCATCGTTTCCATATTTTGGATAATCACCTTCAATTTCAAAATCAATTGCAATACCTACTTCATTACGAATTGGTTTCACTTTCGCATATTTAATCGCTGACAAAGAATCAACTGCAACCGATAATCCGGCTAATCCAAACGCCATTAAATGATCGACTTTGGTATCATGAAGGGCCATCTGTCCCGCTTCATAAGCGTATTTATCATGCATAAAATGAATAATATTCATAGCGTCGACATAAGTCTTTGCAACTTTATCCATCACTTTATCATAGGCACTCATAACTTTATTATAATCGAGAATATCATCATCGATGATATCAATTCCGTTGACGATTTTTTCTCCTTTTATTTCATCAATTCCACCATTAATGGCATATAATAAAGTTTTTGCTAAATTACAGCGTGCACCAAAAAATTGCATTTGTTTCCCAACCGTCATACAAGAAACGCAGCAAGCAATTGCATAGTCGTCACCATGTAATGGACGCATTTCCTCATCATTTTCATATTGAATAGAATCTGTTAAGATTGAAACTTTTGCGCAATATTTCTTAAATGCTTCTGGTAGTTTATCGGACCAAAGAACTGTCATATTCGGTTCTGGCGATGAGCCTAAGTTAATTAAAGTATGAAGATAACGGAATGAAGTTTTGGTTACTAAACTTCTTCCTTCTACTGTCATACCACCAATTGATTCAGTTACCCAAGTTGGATCTCCAGCAAAAAGTTCATTATAGTCTGGTGTTCTAAGGTGCCTAGCAATACGTAGTTTAATGATAAATTGATCAATTAATTCTTGCGCACTAGACTCATCTAATATTCCCTCTTCGATATCACGTTCAATATAAATATCCAGGAATGTAGCTGTTCTACCTAAACTCATAGCTGCACCGTTATTTTCTTTAATTGCTGCTAGGTAGCCAAAATATAACCACTGTACTGCTTCTCTAGCATTAATTGCCGGAATAGATATATCAAATCCATATTTACTTGCCATTGATTTCATAGCTTTAAGTGCGCGGATTTGTTCATTTACTTCTTCTCTTAAACGAATCGTCTCTTCATTGATGGTTTCTTCTAAAGTCACCAAATCCTTTTTCTTTTCTTCAATTAAGAAGTTAATTCCATATAATGCAACACGTCTATAATCACCTATAATACGTCCACGTCCATAGGCATCTGGTAGTCCTGTTATTAATCCGGCATGTCTAGCGGCACGAATATCTGTCGTATAAGCATCAAAAACACCATCGTTATGGGTTTTACGATATTCAAATTTTTTAGATACTTCTTCATCTAATTTATATCCGTATGCTTCTAATGCACTATGAACCATACGCATTCCACCATACGGATTTACGATTCTCTTTAGCGGAACATCGGTCTGTAGACCAACAATAACTTCATTTTCTTTATCAATATATCCTGGTGCAAAATTATCAATACCTGAAACAATTTTTGTTTCAACATCATAAATTCCTTTTGCTAGTTCAATCTTCTGTAATTCCTCTACTTGATTTAGAATAGAAGTGGTCTTAACAGTTGGACCCATAAGGAAATTGTCATCACCTGTATATTCTTTATAGTTTTGTTTAATAAAATCAGAAACATTTATCTCAGTTTTCCAATTTTCACCTTTAAAATTTCTCCATGCGTTCATGTATTACCTCCTACTAAGCTATCATATTATATCATATCAAGGTTACTCTTGAGTATGTGTTCCCCTGCTTTTCATAATTTTACATATTGTTTAGTTTTTCTACAAAATCATTTTCTTGGATAATTAAAATACCAAGTTCTACCGCTTTATCATATTTGCTACCTGGGTTAGAACCAACAATAACTGCTGTTGTCTTTTTTGTGACACTGTTCGTAACTTTGCCACCGCGTTTTTCAATTTCCAATGTGGCTTCTTCCCGGGTTAGTTGCTCTAGTGTTCCAGTTAAAACAAATGTTTTGTTGTTAAATTCAGTGTCAATGATTCGTTCTTCTCCTATATAATTCATATTTAGTCCTTGTTGTTTTAATCGCTCAATTACTGTACAGTTTTCTTCCGTCAAAAAATATTCAACCACGCTTTTTGCAATAATTCCTCCAATATCACAAATTGTAGTGAGTTCCTCGTAAGAGACTTCCATTAATTTTTCAATTGTTCGATAATGCTCTGCTAATATTTTGGCTGTCTTTTTGCCAACATGGCGAATGCCTAGTGCGAAAAGTAGTCTCTCTAAAGAGTTTTCTTTACTTTTTTCAATACTATCGATTAAGTTTTGAATACTTTTCTCACCAAATCCTTCTAATTCTTTCAATTCCTCTTTATTTCTATGCAATTCATAAAAATCATAGAAATATTTTAAATATCCCATGTTATAGAAATCCTCGATGATTCTATCACCAAATCCTTCAATATACATTGCATCTCTACTAACGAAATGAATTAGTGCTTCAATTCTTTTCTTATCACAACTATCATTTACGCAATAATATGCAGATTCATTTGTTCTTCGTACAAGAGTGCTTCCACAGATTGGACATACAGTTGCCATCTGAAAAGGGATTTCATTTCCGGTTCTTCTTGAAGTTTCTACTCGAACGACCTCGGGAATAACATCGCCGGCTTTTTTGATTGCAACGATATCTCCAATTCTGATATCTCGCTCTTTTACATAGTCCTCATTATGAAGGGTTGTTTTACTAATTGTTGATCCCATTACCAACACTGGTTCAAGCATAGCATTCGGGGTCACTTGTCCTGTTCTACCAACAGTAAATTTAATATCCTTTAACTTTGTCAATACAAGTTGGGCTGGAAATTTATAAGCAGTCGCCCATTTTGGATATTTCGCTGTAAATCCTAATCTTTTTTGTCCATCTAGATCATTTAATTTAATAACAATTCCATCGATTTCATATGGAAGACTATCTCGTTTTTCTGTCCACTCTTCAACATACTCTAGTAATTCTTGTATAGTTTTCACAATCCTAATGTTGGGATTTACGGAAAAACCTAATTTCTTCATGAAACGTAAAGATTCCATATGTGTGTGTATTCCATATTTTTGAGCATCTGGTAAATGATAGATAAAACTACTCAATTTTCTACTTGCTGCTATTTTAGAATCTAGCTGTCGAATACTTCCTGCGGCCGCATTTCTAGGATTTGCAAATAATTCTTGATTATTCCTTTTTCTTGATTCATTTAGTTGCTCAAAAGAGTCTTTACTCATGTAGATTTCACCGCGAACTTCAATATCAAGTGGTTCAGGCAAAATCAAAGGAATATTTTTGATTGTTTTTACATTGTGTGTGATATCTTCACCAGTTACTCCATCTCCTCTGGTTGCACCGCATACAAGCTTTCCTTTTTCATAAAGTAATGATACAGAAAGCCCGTCGATTTTTAATTCAACGACATAATTCGGATTGGAATATTCCTTTTTTACTCGTTCATCAAAAGAGATGATATCTGATTCATTAAAAACATTACTTAAACTCATCATGGGAACTTCATGCTTGATTTTATGAAAACCTTCAATTATTTCTCCACCAACTCTAGACGTTGGTGAATGTTCTTGTTTTAATTCAGGATGCTTTTCCTCTAATTTAAATAACTCTCTTAAATAATTATCATATTCTTGATCTGTTATTGTCGGATTATCCAAAGTATGATAATTATAGTCTGCTTCATTGATAATGGTAATTAATTCTTGCATACGTTTTATTATGTTTTGTTCCATACTATTCACCATTATTATTATAACATTTATCTTGTTTTTCATAAAGAGAATAACAAAAATAAAAGAGTTTTTTAGACTCTTTATATTTGTTCAATCTGTTTTAAAAAATTCAATTTAAAAATTCCCAGTGCTGTCATATTTAATGATAATTGCATCAGTTGATCCATTATTTAAACCTGTTAAATATCCATCCGATGAGCTACTATCTCCAACGACAATAAATCCATCATTTATATCTATTATATCGTTAAAGTTTTCTCCATTACTTCCTCCGAAATCCTTCTGCCATACAATATTTCCATTCAAATCATATTTGACAACGATTGCACTATACTCAGTAGGGTCACTGATATCAACCATAAATTTAGCTATGATTTCATCACTTTCGCCAGAATTACTTGTCGGATTTGCTCCAGCTGACTCGCTCGATCCTACTGTAACATATCCATCACTCACCGAAATTACACTGTTAAAAGCATTATAACTGTTACTTTGTCCAAAGTTCTTCTTCCATACAATATTTCCGTTTAGATCGTATTTAACGACAATTGCATCCTCTCTTCCTTTATTTAGACCAGTTAAATCCCCATCAGTAGAATTACTATAGCCCACTACAATATATCCATCACTTCCTTGAGACACACTGTTAAATAACTCACCATTACTTCCACCGTAATTTTTTCTCCATACAATATTACCACTTAAATCATATTTGACAATAATTGCATCTTCACTTCCTTTATTTAGACCTGCTAAATCTCCATCTAAAGAATCACTACTACCTATTGTGATATATCCATCATTGACTAAGATTATATTAGAATATCCATCTGAACTACTTCCCCCATAATTTTTCTTCCATACAAGATTTCCACTTAAGTCATATTTGACAGTGATTGCATCGTAATCTCCTTTATTTAGGGCTGTTAGATCCCCATCGGTTGAATTACTATAGCCTGCTACAATATATCCATCATTCACTGAAATTACATTCCAATATCCATCTGAACCGCTTCCACCATAATTTTTCTTCCATACAACATTTCCGCTTAAGTCATATTTGATAATAATTGCATCGATATCTCCTTTATTTAATCCAACTAAATCTTCATCTGCTGATTCACTGTAACCTACCGCAATATATCCATCGCTCACTGAAATGACGCTTTTAAAATAATCAAACTCGCTTCCACCATAATTTTTCTTCCATACAACATTTCCACTTAAATCATATTTGACAATAATTGCATCATAATTACCTTTATTTAAACCAGCTAAATCTCCATTGTTTGAATCGCTATAGCCGGCTGCAACATATCCATCACTCACTGAAATGACACTATTAAAATAATCATCGTGATTTCCTCCATAATTTTTTACAAATGTAATAGAGGAACTTTCTGTACATTCTTCTTTTGAAGTTTTTGTTAAACTTATTTTTGTATCATTAAAATCCTTTTTTGCACAATATACTCCGTTATAAATCGCTAATGCTACCTTACCTGATTCGTTGATCGTTACTGTTCCACTTGTTGGTTTACTTCCTTTATAATTTAAATCGATGTTGCCTTGCATTTTAATTTGATTACCGTTTTCGTATTGATATTTGGTTAGTGTCGGACGTTCCATGGTCATTTGTGTTTGCATATATGCCTGCTCTGCAGACTCCACAATTCCATAACCACTTGACTCAAATGCTCCTTTCTTGGCGCTGTCAATCACACCGAGAATCATTGGCGTTGCTATAAGCGCGATGATTGCTAGTATGACAATTACCGCTAATAGTTCGATAAGTGTAAAACCATGTTTTTTCATATACAATCTCCTTTATCCTTGTTATGTTCAATATAACACTTATTTCGCCTTTTTTCAACATTTTTTACAAATCAATAATTATAAGTTTATAACTATTAAAAAAGAGTCTTCTTAGACTCTTTACGCTTGTTTTGTTTCTACTTCTACGGTAGCACTTGGCGCAACATAAGTATAGCTCCAAGCACTCCATTCACTATAACAGGTACTACCTACTAAACTAGTTCCCGCTGGACAGCTGTAGGTTGTTTTTATACATTTTGCCCCAGCAGACGGATTTGAAGGAAGAAGTGCATACTCCTCATTATCCTTACATGAATTATATTTTGATGAAGGACAGACTAAATCATAATTATATGTTCTACAAGAGTTTGCAATACAATATTTATATGTTTTTGGATAACATGTTGGTTGCTTTTTATAACCATATACAGTAGCACCTTCTTCTCCTCCTAAAACCCCCAGTGTTAAATATCCCTTTAAAACTGTGTTTGTACTTCCCGGATCCACGTTTCCGTTACCAGCCATACCCATACAAAAGCACGCAGATGCTGTTGCTCCATACATTGTAACAACATCTGGATTTCTCGTACTATATATTTTTGTAACATCGCTTTTCGTACGATATCTATATAAAGTACAACCTTGAGTATTACAACTTTGATTTTGAGCAGTTGTACTACATACTTTTCCAGTTGCATTATCCTTTGTTATAACACTTCTAGTCTGAGTTCCACCACCACAGGATTTGTTACAACTTCCCCAGCCTCCATAAGATATAGATGTATTTCCACTGCATTCTTTATAAACATTATAGTTCAATGTTCGATTTATTTTATTTCCAGATAGATCTTTAAAGGTTATATAAACTGTTCTAGTCCCACCATCTAAGGTTCCACCAACATTCCATGCTTTACTAGAACTGTAGTTTTCCCATATACCATTTACTTCATATCCACTATTGCTAATATACATTTGTATAGTCGCACCAGAATTATCAACTACATTTGAATCAATAATTGTTGTCACTGCATTATATCCGCTAACAGAAGAACGTATTTGGGAACTATTAATTACTGGGGCAGTATTATCAATTTGACTAATTGTCAAAGCCGAAGAGATTACAGTATTGATTCCATCCGTACTTCTCGCCTCAATTGTTCCATTACTATTAAATACCACATCAGCACTATTTCCACTTATCGTGATCCATGTATTATTATTCACAGCATTTCCTTTATAAACTGCTGTTCCAGATAATACTCTAAATTGATTTGTATATCCATTTTCATAATTAACAGTAACTGTTTTACTCTTTACCCAGCCACTTGGATTTACACTATATGTCGGTGATACAATTGAAACTGTACTAATAACAGAACTTCCTTCTGACTGTAAATCGACATTATCAGTCACTCTTACCTTGATTGTATAGTTACCAGTTTTTAAGTTATCAAAAGTGTAGGTATTACCAGATCCATTATCAATCCATTCTCCATCATTAATACTAAATTCATATTTTTTTATTCCAGAATCTCTGTCGATACCGGTGGCAATTGCCTGAATACTTTTACTAGTAATCATTCCTTCTCTAACGCCAACATTTTCAGGAGGTTTGATATCAATTTGACTGACTGTTAAAGTAGAGGGACTGACTTCATTATATCCATCACTGGTAATCGCTTCAATTGTCCCATTCGTCTCAAAGGTTATTTCTACTTTATTTTCGTTTACAAATCTTTTTTCTCCCAAAGGTACAATAACACCGTCTATTTTTGCAGTTCCACTATGCACAATCAAATAGTTCTCGACATTATCTGGATAGTTAATTGTTACTATTTTTTCCCTTGCCCAACCACTTGGACTCACACGATATGTAGCCGTTGGTAATGCTGAAGTTAACCCTTCGATTGATTTTTCCGTGACATGATCAATACGATTTGTAACACGCACATAAATAGAATATCTTTTACTTGATTTTAAGTTATCAAATTTATATTCCGTTTGAGTACTATCATGCCAATTGGAAGATAGTTCACAATTTTCAATACAATAGGAATATCCAATAATTCCAATCTCATCCTCAGCTTGAGCTGAAACAGTGATACTTTTTGTTGTTACTTCTTTTATAGACAAAGTAAGTTTTGCACCCAAATCAGTAGAATCACCACAATTTGTAGATTTCCATACGATAAGTTGATTCTTAACACCACTTGCACAATAAGTTCCATCGCTAAAATTACGTAATAAATATTCTTCTTTTGTATTAAAGAAAACAAGTCCGGAAACTGTCTCTTTATTTTTTATTTCTAATTCTTTGATACTTAATCCGTCTTTTGCAATATAGTTTCCTTTACTTACATATTGGGTAGCAGCGTCTAAGGTATTTTTCGCACTAGCTATAAATAAATTCTTTTTTGCATTCTCAATTTGATTCAAAATGAGTGGTGTGATAATAAGTGATAGTACTGATATAATAATCAAAACAGCCAATAATTCAACTAAAGTAAATCCGTTTTTTTTACCATTTGCATCCTTATTGCTTTTTCTATTCAACAATTTTATCCATATCATAAAAACCAATCCCTCACTATCATTGAAAGTTTATTATTGTCATTACGCTACCTAAATTGTATCACAAAATGGAAAGGCACGAACATGAAACCACGAGAATTATGTCGAATAAGCAAATTTTTATAATAATTTTACACTTATAACTACTTGTCGTATTATATATTTCTAAGTTTTATTAGTCTCTTTTTGTCCAATAAGAATATAGTTTACTAATATGGAAGAGGAAAACGTAGAGTTATTAGAACAATTAAGAATAGAGGAGTTTATTTGGGTAGTTTATTTAGTTGTTATTGGACTTAGTTATTATGCCAATACAATAGAAAGAAATTACATATATACAGGGAGTGAAGAAAGTAAGAGAAAGTATCGGCAAATCAATATTATTGTTTTTACTATTGTGACATTGATTTGTATTTATTTCACTTATAGCAACTATAAAGAACTTCAAGAATTAAAAGAATCTGATAGTGAGGAAAAAAAACAATTAATATATATTGAATTCATTGGATCAGTCTTAGCTTTATGTGCTTCCTTATGCTTTTTATATGCGGTTATTAAAGATGTCAATATTGAAACTGAATTAGCTTTTGGATAAAAGAAAAAAAACCTCTAGTAAGAGAGGTTTTAATCGGTGTTATAAAAAAATGTATTTAATCATTAAAAGTTTAGAACTATAAAAATAATAGTTCTTTTGCACATAATAAAATATTGGTTTTTTTATTAACTAGCTGGATTTATCAGTTTCCTACAGCTGAATTAGGTGGATTGAAATTATTATCATAGATTGCTTTGTTATAAATCACAAAGTCATCCATATAGCCTTTATATGGGCAATTGGAAACAGAACTATTTCCTCCAAGCGATAAATTTGATAAATTGACGTTTGCTGTTTTATAGGCAGATGTCGATCCGATGCTGATTCCATTCTCATATATCGTAAAAATTCCATCTTTTCTTACTACCGCGTAGTGTGCCCATGTATTGGGCTTATACTTCTTTCCGGTATTAATTATACGAGTTGTATCCCAAATCAGTGCGATATTACCACTGCTTTGATTATCAGCAAGTGCTAAGCGAAGGTTATTATTATCTGTTTCATAACTAAATAACATAGGATACAAGAAGGTTTGTGTTTCTGGATATACCCAAAGAGCTATCGTAAAATCCTTAGTTCCAAAGTTTAAGTCTGTTAATCCATTTTTATTAATTCTCTGTCCACTTGTTCCAGGGAAATATAGACTAGCTTTACCAAATTTTTTCTGTTCAGAGGTTCCTATTATTTCGGTATTGCCTAAATTAGTAAAATATGTATTTGATATTATATCTTTCGCGAGTTGTTCATTTCCTACAGGAGGAAGAGGAACTGTTTCATGCAATTGTGACTCTGTTGCTGGAGTAAAATTCTCTGTATATTTAGCATAATTGTAGATTGCAAAATCATCCATATAGCCTTTATATGGGCAATTGGAAACAGCACTATTTCCTCCAAGCGATAAATCTGATAAATTGACGTTTGCTGTTNNTATCCCAAATCAGTGCGATATTACCACTGCTTTGATTATCAGCAAGTGCTAAGCGAAGGTTATTATTATCTGTTTCATAACTAAATAACATAGGATACAAGAAGGTTTGTGTTTCTGGATATACCCAAAGAGCTATCGTAAAATCCTTAGTTCCAAAGTTTAAGTCTGTTAATCCATTTTTATTAATTCTCTGTCCACTTGTTCCAGGGAAATATAGACTAGCTTTACCAATCTTTTTTTGCTCGGAGGTTCCTGTTAGAGTTGCTCCCCCTAAGACACTAAAATTAGTATTTGATATTTCTTCTTTGACAATATCATTATTAACTACATAATCACTATTAGGTTCAAAATCAAGATGTATTAAATTTGCATCCTCTTGAGAATTAGTTGTTGGTGTAAAATTCTCTGTATATTTAGCATAATTGTAGATTGCGAAATCATCCATATAACCTTTATATGGGCAATTGGAAACAGCACTATTTCCTCCAAGTGATAAATTTGATAAATTGACGTTTGCTGTTTTATAGGCAGATGTCGATCCGATACTGATTCCATTCTCATATATCGTAAAAATTCCATCTTTTCTTACTACCGCGTAGTGTGTCCATGTATTGGGCTTATACTTCTTTCCGGTATTAATTATACGAGTTGTATCCCAAATCAGTGCGATATTGCCACTGCTTTGATTATCAGCAAGTGCTAAGCGAAGATTATTATTATCTGTTTCATAACTAAATAACATAGGATATAAGAAGGTTTGTGTTTCTGGATATATCCAAAGAGCTATCGTAAAATCCTTAGTTCCAAAGTTTAAGTCTGTTAATCCATTTTTATTAATTCTCTGTCCACTTGTTCCGGGAAAGTAAGCACTCTGATTGCCAATTTTTACATTAACAGTATTTGCTATTATATTTCCATTTGTAATAGAAAATAAATTTCCTGAAACTGAGTCCTTTAAAAAATCACTACCAACCGGAATATTAATTTTCCCTATCTCATCAAATGATGAATATATTAATAATTTTGGTGCAGGTGGGGATTTTACTGTTCCTATTTCATCAAATGGAGCATACAAAAGTTTATTTGAGGTTCCCTCCCCACATACAACTTCTTTTTTATTAGAATTTACTTTTGCTTTTCTATTCTGATAATCTATTATGTATTTATCAAATTGAAAAGAACCATTTTCTACAATTCCATCTTTGATAGTGATACAAATCTTTGATGGCTGTTTTCCCTTATAGTTTACTGTCCCAATGGTATTTAAATCATAAATTCCGTCTTTCCTTGTTTGATAATTGCCGTTATCAATCATATCTTGGAGATTCGATTTTTCAAGTGCATCAATATAACCATAAGTGCTTGATTCTGCTGCTCCCCGCTTGGCACTATCAATTACCCCAAGAATCATTGGGGTTGCAATTAATGCAATGATTGAAAGTATCACTATAACGGCTAATAATTCAATCAATGTAAATCCTTTTTCATCCATTCTCAATCACTCCTGTATTCTTCTTGATTTTATCATATAAAAACTATTCATTCAATAAAAACTATGATGGAATTTCTTTATTTTGCGGAAAAGATAATACTACTGAAGAATATAAAAAATAATTAGGATTATTCACATCTACTTGATTGTCTACATAAAAAATATGTTATAAAAAAATAATTAATTATTTTTTGTTTCTCAATATCTTATAAATGACGGTAGAAATTTACTTTGATAAGCAATTTACATAATATTGCAAATCCTATTATTGGTAATAAAAGAACCTCTTTCAATAGAGGTTTTTTCATGGTTACATAAAACTATTATTTTTCTTTTTGTAATGCGTTATAGGTAATGAAAAAAATAGCAAGTCCAAGTAGGAATAATGAAATCCAAAGTAGTGGATTTGTGCTATGCTCAATAATCCAATCTTTAAAATTCTCTGCCATCTTATTCATTTCACTCCATATTGATAATAACATATTACCCTTCCTTTCTGTAGGTAGAATGTCCTTTGATTAATTTCTTTATGCCAATCGGATGAGGGAATGCGACGGATATGATACTTTTATCAATCCCTACTACAACTCCAACTCCAAAGCTCTCATGTACTATTTTATCACCAAATTGGTATTCAATGGAAGCATCAATTTCATTTGGCTTTTTAGCAACAATAACTGGTTCTGTTTTTGCAAAGTTTGTCTCCAACAACTCTGATCGGATTTCATTGATAAATCTACTTGTCGGATTATAACTATCCATTCCAAAAATGGTTCGTTTTCTTACATTGGTAATCCAAAGATTTTTTTTTGCTCTTGTAATTGCAACATAGCAAAGTCGTCTTTCTTCTTCAATCTGTTCCTGATCCATAAGAGAATTATTATGTGGAAAAATTCCTTCTTCCATACCTGTTAAGAATACATAATCAAACTCTAAGCCTTTTGCAGAATGAACTGTCATAAGTGTAACTACATCATTATTGTCTTTGTGTTCTTCTATATCTGATACCAAACTAATTTCTGCTAAAAAATCCTCTAGAGAAACAATACCATTTCTTTCTTCAAAGGTTTTAGTAATAGATTTAAATTCCTCTAAGTTCTCCAAACGGACTTCCGATTCGATAGTATCTTCTTTTATTAATTCTTCTCTCATTCCAGTTTGATCTAAAACTTGGTCGATCAATTCGGTTAAAGACAATGTTTCACTTTTCTTTTTTAAATCTTCAATGATGTTTTTAAAGAGTAATTCCTTTCCAGAACGAATACTATCGTACATACTTTTGTCTTCCATAGTAGCAAGAGTACTTAAATTTTCAATTGTTTTTAATCCAATACCGCGTTTTGGAACATTAATAACTCTAATTAAGCTGACATCATCAGATGAATTATAAATTAATTTCAAATAACTAATTAAGTCCTTTATTTCTTTACGATTATAGAAGTAAAAGCTCCCGACTACTTTATATGGAATATTGGCTTTTAATAAAGATTCCTCCATCGTTCGCGATTGCGCATTGGTTCGATATAGGACAGCGATCTGTTGATGGTTTACCCCTGATTCAATGAGTTCTTCAATCTGCGTTGTAACGTAAAAGGCTTCCTCTTTTTCATTCTCTAATTTTTGATATTTTATTTTTACACCTTGTTCATTCTCAGTCCAAAGATTTTTATCTTTTCGCTGTTTATTATTCTTTATAACATCGTTAGCTGCATCTAATATATTTTGGGTAGAGCGATAATTTTCTTCTAACAAAATTATTTTCGTATTCTCGTAGTCTTTTTCGAAATTTAAAATATTTCGATAGTTTGCTCCACGCCAGCTATAAATCGCTTGTGATTCATCTCCAACTACACAGATATTACGATATTTCGCACTAATCATTTTTGTTAATAAGTATTGTGCTTCGTTGGTATCCTGATATTCATCAACTAAAACATAGTGATACTTTTCTTGATAATGTTGTAAAACGGTTGGATTATTTCTTAAAAGTAAGATTGGTAACATCAATAAATCATCAAAATCTAAAGAATTATTGGAATGCAGTTTTTTTTGATATCTTTCATAAACCATTACGACTTTTTCTTCAAATTCTGTCATAGCAAATTTTTCATATTCTCTTGGTTCTAATAATGCATTTTTTGCACCACTAATTTTATTACGGATTGCTTTAGGATTGTATTCTTTCGGATCAAGTCCGATATCTTTTAAAATTTTTTTAATGATTGTTAGAGAGTCATCACTATCTAGGATAGTAAAGTTCTCTTGTAACCCTAATTTTTCATAGTTCTCTCTTATTAAAAATAAGCCGAAAGAGTGAAATGTACAAATCTGCATATCATAGATCATCGATCCCAATGTTGGAATTAAACGTCCTCTCATTTCTTTTGCTGCTTTATTCGTAAATGTGATAGCTAATATTTGCCGAGGATCAATACCCTTTTCTTCGATCAAATAAGCAATACGCGTTGTCAATACTTTTGTTTTTCCGCTTCCGGCTCCGGCTAGAACTAAAAGTGGTCCTTCTGTTGCCTGAACAGCTTCACGTTGTCTTTCATTTAGAATTTGTAAGTCCATGTTACCACCCACTACATCATAACATAAAAACGTTTGCAAAGAAACGCTTTCATTACCATTTATCAATATAACTACGTACCAAATTAACAAAATTATTATTATTGCTTTGATATTTATTTGGTGTAAAACTGTTTAAGTTTTTAATTGTTTGATCTAAATCGGATAAATCATCACATGTTAATACATAACCTAATTTCACAAATTCCGCGATTATTTGAAGCTGATGATCATTTTCGTGCTCCCCATATTCTTTTAGTCGGGGAATGGTTATAATCTTTTTATTTTTTTTAAGACCATCTAGAATCGTTCCTACTCCACCATGTGTAATAATATAGTCACTCTTCTCGATATATTTCTCAAAATTATCCATTGAAATATAATCAAATATTTCCATGTCTTTACTTTCAAAATTAGTGCTTCCGGCTTGTACAATTACTTTTTCTTTAATATTTCCAAGATCAATTTGATGTTGGATAGCTTCTAACAATCTGGGAAATACTTTATCTTGCGTTCCTAAAATGACAAAGATCATTAAAAAATCCACCCCCCATAGATAGCTTTGGGATATAGTTCTAACATGCTTTCCCATTGAACAATAAATATATCAGCTATTTTATAAAGAAGTCTTCCAGTTGCTGTTTTGGTATGGATATTGGCAAATGTTTCAATATAGATTACCTTACTACCAAATAACTTAGCAATACAACACATCGGTCCTGCGGTATGAGTTCCGGTTGTTATAACCACTTTAGGATGAATCCTCAAGTAATAGTATAAACTTATAAAACAATTAGCTAATAAAATAAAAATATATTTAAATATATGATGTCGTGTACCATAGAGTAAAAAATGCATTTTTTCTCTGTATGTATCTTTTAAAGATGCATTTGATTTCGTTTTTTCGGTAATGATATAAGAATCATATATATCAAATAACGGTTTTAATTGTAATAATTCATTTAAATGTCCACCAGTACTCGAAATAAAGAGTACTTTATTGTTTTTCTTTTTCAAATAGACACTTCCATTCCTGCGCAATCGCATGTGCATCGTATTTTTCAGCAGTTTTTCTAGCACTTAATCCAAATACTTTTCGTTTTGCTTCTTGTTTTATTAAATCGCTAATTCTTTTACACATTAAATCAATATCGCGATTTGGTATCAAATACCCATTCGTATTATTTTTAATAATATCATTAGCCCCTTGTGCGCTATTAAAGGCAATACAAGGAACACCATAGGCGAATGCCTCTAATAAAACTATCCCAAACGATTCTGTATAGGAAGTCATAATAAACAAAGAACTATGAGATAATTTAGATTGAATATAATCCTGATTTTGAAAACCTGCTAATTTGATTACATCTTCTAGTCCCTCTTTTTTTATTTTTGCTTCTAAGGATTCTCTTAGCACTCCATCTCCAATGATTTCTAAAGTCCAAGTCGGAAATAACGGATGTAATTTTTTCATTATTTCCACTATATCCAATTGTCCTTTTTCTGGAGATAAGCGGCCGACACTAATTAAATTTGGCTCTTCCAGGTTAGATAGTTCATCTGGTAATCGATCAATTGAATTAGCAATATAAATACATCTACAAGCGCTATCCTTTAATTGTTCCTCATAGAACTGTTTTAACTCTTCAGAAACAAGTACAAAATAATCTAGCTTCTGTACCGATTGAACAATTTTATTAATATATTTATCATTATTATTATGATGATTATGTTCCCATCCTATTTTCATACTGTCTTGTTTTCCATATTGGCCAAGCCAAGTATTATGAATATCTCTAGTACTTATGATAATATCACTGTCACATGACATGATATATGAAATCATTTTTTGTTTTTTTTCACGTACATTTATAAAACTTGATTTAATATCTTTAAATAGATCGCTAATTTTTCCTTTTTTTACATAATCACGAAATAATAATTTTCCTAGTTTTCCTAACCTTTTTTCTCTTAATAATTGTTTATATGCATCAACTTTAACAGCAATTTTTCCATCCATCAAATATTCTACTTTGATTTTCGGATCAAATTCATATGCTGGTTTATCATATAATTTATAGGTTGAAACAATTGTTACCTCATATTCATCACAAATAAAATTTGCTAGATTTGCAATTGCTCTTTCAATTCCACCATACCCTAAATGGAGAGCAAGAATGGTTACTTTCTTCATTCTATCACCCATATTTATTATAAAGGATTTTGAAGCATAAGTAAATGAAAACCACGCTTAAGTGGTTTCCAATTTTTAGATTATAATTCGCTGTCCTGGATAAATCAAATCAGGATTGGGTATTCCATTCTTTTTTGCCAAGGCTTGATACGTCGTACCATATTTTAATGCAATGGCACTTAAAGTATCTCCCGGTTGAACAACATATTCTATTTGATTTATTTTATAATCAATACTGGTATCATTTATCCAGCCAGTGCCATTACCAATTAAGTAGGGGTTTGGGGTTCTGGGAATAATCTTGGTAATTATTCCAGTAGAATAGGTGGGCTTCAGTGCTTTTGTACTTGTTGATGATGTATAAATTTCATGATAATGAACCATATCACCAACCTTGTAGTTCTCACTTGGTGATATGACTGATTCTTCTCCTAGATGATTTAGTCCAGCTTCACGAATCAAGTTAGGATAATCAAGATAAGCGATATCACGGTCAACTCGTCCATTAATTCCAATGATTTCTCCATTGCTAGTATATTGCCACATTCCAAACTTTTTTTGATAAGTTGGTTCGCTAGACCATTCCGCTAGCCACTTATCATACTGATCTAGCTTCGGACCATTCAAAACAGTTTGAAAATAATTTAGATTTGAATAAATTATTGCATAATAACCAGCTTCTTCTAATTTTTCACAAAAATATGCACAAATATCAATTAAAGTCTCTGGAGTAGGGTTCCCATTTTGAACTTTCCATTCATCATATTCCATATCAATAGCAAGAGGATATTCAGGCTTGTAATTTTTTGCAATATTTAAAAAACCATTTACTTCTTCTGCGGCTTGCTCCAGATTTGTCGCATAAGAGTAATGATATAGACCATATGGAATTTGAGCCGCCATTAGACCTGATAAATGTGCCTCATACATACTGTCCTCATTAAAAAATCCATAACTAGTACGTACCATGGCAAAGTCAACCGCTTCCTTGATCTTTTCATAGTCAATATCTCTATTATGGGAACTTATATCAATACCTTGTAATTCCATACTCTCCTCCTTTCATAATATTAGATGCTCCGTCAAAAAAAGTACATAATGAGACAACCTCGGTTTGCAAAAAAAAGAAGAATTAATTCTTCTTAAAAATGAATAACTTACTAAATATATAATTAGCGACGATAACGATAATATTTGAAATAATTTTCGCAATCATATCATCTATCGCAACAACTTCAACCAATATATACATGCATCCCATGTCCATTGCTAATGATAAAAGACGAAAACTAAAGAAGCTTGATATTTCTTTTATTAATGTCTTTGAATCTGTTTTGTTACTTTCAAAAACATAAATTTTATTTGTAATAAAGGCAAATAAAACAGAAAATATCCAAGCGATAATATTGCTGATCTGATAATTGATGCCTATTTTTTTACATATGTAATAGGTAACAATATTTATAGCTGTAGTTAGAACACCGAAGACAAGATATAAAATTAATTCACGATATTTTTTTAATAGGCTAATCATTTTCTTTTTCTGTCTCCTTTACTATGTATATTGGTCGCTTCTTTGTTTCTAAATATGCCTTTGATAAATACTCACCGATAATTCCCGTGCAAAATAATTGAACTCCACCAACTAAGAAAACGATACACACTAAACTTGGCCAACCACTCACAGGATCACCCCAAACTAATGTTTTTACAATAATCACAACAATCATTATGAATGCAATTAAGCAGAAAATCATTCCTAACAGAGCCGCAAATACAAGTGGTGTTGTGGAAAAAGCAACAATTCCCTCAATGGCATATGAAAATAATGATTTGAAATTAAATTTAGAATTTCCAGCTGATCTTTCCTGATTCTCAAATTCAATCCATTTGGTGTCAAATCCGACAAAACTGAATAATCCTTTTGAATATCGATTATATTCCTTCATTGATAAAATTGCATCCACCATTTGTCTCGTCATTAAGCGGAAATCACGTGCACCTGGAATCATTTCTGTTTTTGATATTTTTCCTATAATAATGTAAAACCATTTGGTAAAAAATTTACGTAAGAATGAGTACCCATTTCGACTAGTACTTTTAGTAGCAATACAATCATATTCTTTTTTCTCTAGATAAGGTAACATTTTTGGTAATAAAGAAGGTGGATCTTGTAAGTCAGCATCCATTACGGCGATATAATCTCCTGTCGCATTTTCCAAACCAGCATACATTCCAGCTTCTTTTCCAAAGTTTCTAGAAAAAGAAATATATCTGACTTTTTCATCCTTTTTAGATAGGTCTCGAAGAATCGATAAAGTTTTATCTTTTGATCCATCATTAATAAATAGATATTCAAATTCCACATTATTCATCGTATTCGCTACTTTTGTAATCTCCTCATAAAAAAGCGGTATGGTTTGCTCTTCATTATAGCAAGGTACAATTATTGATATTTTTTTCATATTTTCACCTTATTTTATATTTTCATTGATTTTTAGATATATTGCTATAGTAGAAAAGAAAAAATTTAATATCGAAACCCCAATATATCTTTAGCTATATAATATATTAGTATATTTATCAATAATGTTAAAATACCAAATAATAGATACATTAGTACTTCATAGTATTTTATTGTAAAGTTTATTTTTAAATATGTTCAATTTGATCTCTCTCGTTCAAATCATCACTAATAATATACCTAGGACGTTTTTTTGTTTCACTATAAATTTTACCTATATATTCACCAATTATACCAAGTGAGAACATTTGTATTCCAGCTATTAGCCAAATTGAGCATACGATAAAAGTCCATCCACTAACTGTGTGTCCTGTAAATTTCATAATAATAGAATATCCCATGACTATAAAACTTAAAAACAATATTATTATTCCTAAATTTAAGATGAATCTTATTGGTTTAGTACTAAATGATGTTATTCCATCCCATGCAAAACTCAACATCTTTTTTAATGGATATTTACTTTCTCCAGCAAATCTTTCATTTCTTTCGTAATATATTACATCGGATTTATATCCAACTAATGGAAACATTCCTCTCAAAAATAGATTTACTTCACCAAATTTTTCAAAATCATCTAATACTCTTTTTGTTGTTAATCTGTAATCAGCGTGATTATAAACAATATTTACACCCATTATCTGCATAAATTTGTAAAATCCTTCTGCTGTTGTTTTCTTAAACCAAGTATCTTTTTTTCTACTACTTCGAACTCCATAGACTACTTCATTTCCTTCATAATACTTATCCATCATTTTGTCTATTGCATTAATGTCATCTTGCAAATCAGCATCCATACTAATTATTACATCAGCATATTTTTTAGCTGTCATTAGCCCAGCTAGAAGTGCATTTTGATGTCCGCGATTTCTAGATAAATTAATTCCAGTAAACATTTTATCATCCAAATTTGTTTTTTGTATAATAGTCCACGTCTTATCATTAGAACCATCGTTTACATACATTACCTTACTCAATTTAGATATCTTACCGTTTTCAATTAAAGTTTCCATTTTACTTCTAAGTTGTTTAGTTGTTTCATTTAAAACAGCCTCTTCATTATAACAAGGTACTACTATGTATAAAATGCTATTTTTTTTCATTATCACCATCTCCTTTATCAAGTTCATAAAATAATAATTGAAAAACACATTATGATTATTTCATAAATTATTGTTTGCAATTTAATAATACCACTATAATTAAAATTATTCAAATAATAAGAGTACACAATTAATGAAATCAAAAGTGATTATTAATATAAGAAACAAATTTTCTCTATATACTACAGAATATATTATTAAAATTACCTCACCTAAATATAAATATCTGTCATGTATCTCCAGTAAAAAAATATATTGTTATATTAAAAACCAGAATGCAAATGCCATTGCGTTTTCTCTACTCAGTTCAATTTTTCATATATACGATAAATCTCATTAATATTAAAAACGAATTCCCCTCCTTATAGAGGATTTCAAAATTTGAAACAAGCATATTTTTGAGTGGTATTAATATAATTTTTCCACCTCTTTAAGTATTTTCAATTTCCTGTCCTTTTTTTAAAAACATTATTTTACCTTTATTATTTCTTTGAAACATCATAAAATAAAATTCAGTTATAATCAGAATAAACAATGGAATAAAATTTACTAAATATCTACTTCTATTTTCCCAAAATAATAAGAAAAACATAATACACAATATTGACATTCTAACATAATCAATTTCTTTTTCACTTTTTAAAAACTTAAATATGCTTCCTAAGATCAGTAAAATTAAAAATGCGAATTGAACAGACTGGGAAAAATATAATATTGCATATCTTGTATAATTATTTTCATATATTAATTTTCTCATACTTGAGTTATTATCATAAGGATTTCTTCCCAATTTAACATCGCTGTAATATAAACCATCTGTCCAAGCATTAACGGTTTTTCTTGATAAATATTCTATATATCCATTAAATCCATACAATTTGACTCTCCTTATATATTCACTTATATTGAATTTAATTGCATCCTTTCCGGTATCAAAATTTCTTGTTAAATCATAGTCACGAAGATTATATCCACCATAACTATTCCTATCGGAATTATCAAAATCTTTATCCTCTATTCCCATCATTATCCAATGAGTAAATGGATAGCTACCATAATTATTCACTTGAAAACTAAATCTATCATTTTTTACTATGGTATAGTTAAAAACAATAATAAAGATACACATAGAAATTAAGGAAACAAATGGTAAAATAAAAGCTTTAAAATGTTTCTCAACTACAATCCAATTAAAAATTAATGAAATTAATACAAAAAGTGAAGTTATTTTAATTTCCTTTCCCAAAAAAGCAATAATACCTACTAAAATAAATAAAACAATATTTTTAACCACCGAATTTTTATTATTAATAAAAGAAAAAACATATATTAAAGATATTCCAACAAATAAAGATAATGTGTCAGAATAAAATATAGGTGTATATAAAAATAATGGTAAAAAGAAAAAGATAATTACTAATGAGAAAATACCGGTTTTCTTACTAAATTTTTTTCTACAAACCAGATAAAGCAATAACAGTGATAAATCAATAAAAGCAATATTCATAACCCATGCACTAGCCAATGCACTTATTCCTATTAAAGACCCAATTTTTATAAAAACAATTAATAAACAAAATAGCATAATATTATTAGGGAAATATTGAAAATATCCTGAATAAACAGCATTTTCAATACTTCCTGTCGAAACAAAGTTATATGCGTTATCAAAAACAACACCAAAATCCCACGATGGTTCTACACTTAATTGCTTTAAAACAGCAAATTGAATTATTGTAACTAAAATGAAAAAGCAACTTAATGTAATAATTTCAAATTTTATATTTATTCTTGATTCCTTAATATGATTTATACCTTTATATAAATAAAACCATAAACATAAAATTAGTAAACTAAAAGAAAAGCTTATAATCCTATTCTGGGAGTAATAAACATTTGATTCAAAGAAAAATGAGCAAAGGATTATCCAAAAAAACGAACAGATTGTTAATATAAAAATAATTTTATTTAGACTATTTTTCATTCAATCCCCAAACCTTTTTCAAAAACCTTTGTCTTGCTTTAATAGATTTTTTTTGTTCTGTTGTTAAACTATATTCAGCTGATATATAATCATGAATTTTTACAATTTCATCGAAATACAATTGTTTTTTTGTTGTTGATGTAACATTATTACCGTGTAATCTATAGTAATTCAATGGCTTGTTATAAAACGCAATTTTCCCGTTTTTCATTACATTCAAGTAAAACAACCAATCTCCGGCTTGTTTGAATTCTCTTGATTTTTTAAAATATTCATTATAATCATCATTTTTTATTATTATTGATGAAACATTTGCAATAGTGCAGTTTAAATAAGCATACTTTGATATTTCATCTTTACTATCATTAACAAAATTAGAATCCCAATGTCCTGTTTTTAAAATATCAATTTCTGGCTTGATTGTTTTCATTATAATTAATCCATCTTGATTAATAAATGCAGTGTCGGCATATGAAATTACTATATCATTATTCTTTTTTAAGGGTTTTGTAACTTTCTTCAAAAAGTTTTGTTCACAATAATCATCTGCTTCTGCTATCCAAACATAATCTCCCGTTGCTAGTGAAAAACCTTTTTCCCATTGCTTAAATGCTGAACCACTATTTTTTTCGTTGTATACTTTAGTAATTGGAATTAATTTACTAATGGTTTGTTCAATTTCGTCAATTAATTTTCTACTATTATCTTTTGAACAATCATCCAAGATTATTATTTCGGCAATTTGAACCTTTTGATATAATATACTATATAGTCTTTGTAGTAAAAACTTTTCATAGTTATAATTTGGTATTACAACAGATATTTTAAATTTAGAGTGTTTCATTTTACTTTGTTTTTTTGCATAATATACTATTTCTTTCATGTCTATATCGTCTTTTATTACACTTTTTTTAAAATAGCTATTATACTTTTTATAAAATTCTATAATTAAATTTGACGTAAAAACAAAATTATTACACATTGTTTTAAGCAAAGCACGATAATAAAAATTATGTTTCTTGCCTTGACTCTCGAGAAAATTCCACCATAAATTATTTTTTCTTATACTATACTTTTTAGATAATTTGACGAATTTTTTGATAAATTTTTGTCTTTTGAAAAAATCTTCTTCTTTTGGGATAACGTATATTAAAAACATTATAATTTGATTATATATTATTGCATTCCAATATTTTTTATTTTTATTATTTCTGGCAACTCTTTTTTCGAGTAAATCTAATGCTTTAAATATATCCAATTTTTTATCTGATAAAAAACTGTTTTGTACTGAATGTTTTCTTTGAATATAGTTGTAATAAGTATCCTTAGTATAAACAACTTTATTTGCATTAATTAAAACTGCTATAACTGTTGGAATATCTTCATTCATTATTCCTTCTGCAAAAGGATATTTTAATAATAATTCCTTTTTGAAAATTTTATTACATGGAGAAGCAGCTAAGCCATTATTTATAAAACTAAATCTATCTTTAGAATTACTACAAGCCTCACTTCTTACATCGATATTTGATTGATCATCATATCTAACAAAAATATCACATACGACTACGTCTGCTTTTCCCTTTTTTAATGTGCCAATCATTTCTTTATAAAAATCATTTTCAATATAATCATCAGAATCAATAAAAGAAATGTATTCATAAGTAGCTTCCTTTAATGCTCGATTTCTAGAATATCCAGCTCCCATGTTACTTTTGTTTTCTAAAAATTTAATATTATTATATTTGCTTGCATAATCCTTAATAATTTCTAAAGTCCCATCATTTGAACAATCATCTATTAATATTATTTCTAAATTAATACCATCTTGTTTTAAAATCATATCAAGGCATTTAGATAAGTATTTTTCTGTGTTATAACACGGAATTATTACTGATACTCCATTTTTCATATTTTCACTCCTCAAATTTTTTCGTTTTTTTCTATTGCATCTTTTAACAAATTTAGTGATTTTAATATTTCTTTGTTTCTAAAAACCATTCTCATATTTGTATTTTTATTCTCAAATTGTTTTTTTACAGATTGTCCTTCTTTATGAAAAAGCTCTATCTTTGGGCTATATAATGTTTTCAAATTACCTTGTTTACATCTTAAAAATATAAATTCTTCTTCATGAAATAAAAACGTTTTATCATAAAATATATTTTCATATTTTTTATAATATTTTTTGGAAAAAATCATCGCACATCCGTGAAGAGGAACATTTAGTATATCTTTTTCGGAATCACTTTTTGATTCCATATTTTTATATATATTTTTCTTTATTATTTTTTTGAAATTTATGTATAAATTTAACATTTTAACTAATATAGGATTTTGATATATATATATTAGTTTTTTTGTATATTTAATTCTATGATTTATATCATCTATATTAGTAAAAGCGTTAAATGGATTATTTGATTCTGAATCATTTGGTAATATTTTGGGGCCCAAAATATCAAAATTATATTTTTCATATAAGCAATAAATTTGATCAACAAAATCTTTTTGATTAATTATTATATCAGCATTTAAGACACATAGAAAATCAGGATTATATTTTTCTATTGCATATTTACAACCTACATTGTTACCTTTAGCAAAACCAATATTTTCCTCCAAAAAAACAACATCTTTCGTATAGTTTAATATTTCTTGTTTTTCTATTTGATTCATCGAACCATTATCAACCACAATGATACTTCTACTATATTCTGTATTAATTTTATTTATAGATTCTATGCATTCAATTGTATCACTTAAACTTTTATAATTTAATATTACAAACGATATCATATTTTCATCTCTTCCTAAACCTCTTCTGCAAAACCCTTTTCTAATTTTTTAAAGATTTTATAACCTACAATCATTATTGTAACGCTTACAAGCGCAACAATACCCAATGCTTCCATATTTGGCATCATTTGATAATAAAAGATATCTCTATATGCATTAATAATGTGCGTCATTGGATTTACATTTAATATCCAACGCACATTTTCTGGAAACATTGTGGCATTATATAAAATTGGTGTCCCATAGAAAAGCATCATCAATACAAAATTGACAATATATTCCGCATCTCTTACGTAAATATCAATAGCACTAAGTGCAAACACAACGCCTAACGATAAGATATATTGAATTAGTGCGACAAGCGGCAAGAAAAATAAGTACTTACTTAATCCAATTCCACCAAATATTACAAAGACTAAAATAATGATACACGATATTAAAAAATTAACAAGCCCACTCGTCACTACTGAAATTGGTAATATTTCTCGTGGAAAATAGACTTTTTTAATAATATTTGCATTTATTAAAATTGAAGTAGAACCTTGCCCAACTACTGTAGTAAACCAATTCCATGGAATAATTGCTACTATTAAGAAAATAAGATAATTTTTTTCTGGTGATTTCATAATATAAGGAAATACAAGTGCATAAACCAAAACCATTAAAAGTGGATTAACAAAAGACCAAAGTACTCCTAAAAAGGAACCCTTATACTTCCCTCTAATCTCTTTTTTTACATTTGTTTTTAATAGTTCTCGATATTGATATAACTCTTTAAATAATTTCATGTTTCACCTACTTACATTCCTGAAGATACTCTTTGATAACACTATCTGGTTGTCCATCTAAACGAACTTCACCGTTGTAAATCCAGATGGCTCTTTTGCATAGTGATTTTACAACATCAAGGCTATGAGTAACAATGACTATTGTTTTATCACTATCACGAAGTTCCTCTAGTTTTTTAAAACATTTCTCTTGAAAATGTTGATCTCCAACAGCTAAAATTTCATCAATTAATAAAACCTCAGCATCGACATTGATTGCAACTGAAAAGGCTAATCTCATATACATTCCAGAAGAATATGTACGAACAGGGTTATCAATAAATTCTTCTAATTCCGAAAAAACTATAATGTCATCAATTCGAGCATCAATTTCTTTTTTTGTTAATCCAAAAATCGCAGCATTAAAATAGATGTTTTCACGTCCTGTAAAATCCGGATGAAATCCTGCTCCTAATTCTAATAGTGAAGTTAATTTCCCTGTTGTGACAATTTCACCTTTTGTTGGATAAATGATTTTAGTCATCAACTTCAATAGAGTTGATTTACCACTACCATTGGTTCCAATTAAAGCAACCGTTTCCCCTTTTTGAATATTAATATTTATATTTTTAAGAACTGTTCTATTTTCTCTTTTTGTTTTATTCCAAAACACAAGACGCTCTTTTAAAGTGCTTGGCTTATCATAATAAATTTTAAATTGTTTTGACATATTCACAACTTGAATTGCAAATTCTGTTTCTTGTGATTTTCTCATAATTACCTCCACTTAGATAACCTCTCTAATAAGTATAACATAAAAATAGTCATTTTACTAAAAATACAATCAATTATCAAGGTCTAAACAACCCTATCGTACGCATACTAGCAATCGTTAACTTTTCAATAATCCAATGAATTCCTAAAATGAAATAATTTGCATGATTGTACTTTTTTTGAAAATATCTTTGACTTCTTTTAAGCGTTCTATATTTTTTAATGCGATTTAGATTTTTATCGATTGTGACAGAATGATTGTGGAAAACAGAGATTCTTGTGTCCAAAACAATCTGTCTATTAGTCTTCTCTATTTTTCTCGATAATATATTTTCTTCATAATATAGAAAAATGTTTTCATCAAAATATCCCACTTCTTCTAGCACATCTAAAGAAAGCAAGAAAAAACAACCTGAAAGAGATTCAACAGGTAATATATCTTTGTTATAGTAGCTTTCATCATAATTTATTCTAGGTAAAAACTTGCGGTAAAAATAAGGAATACTCAATAAAATAGAGTCTAAAGGACTTTCTACTTTAAAGCCTCTACTGATTCCATTATGTTCTTTAATAACTGGTGCTATCCAGGCTCTATTATCATTTATGTCATCAATTAATTGCATTAAGACTTTTTCATCTTCGATTACGATATCCGCGTTACTAATAAAGCTCCATCTAATGCCTAATTTTTTTAAATATCTTGCTCCAAAATTAATGGCGGATCCATAACCTTTATTCGACATTGTATTAACAATCTTGATACGATCCGTCTCTAACTCTTTTAAAATATTAAAGGAATCGTCGGTAGAATTGTTGTCTACAACTAATATTACATCAATAAATTTATATGTCTCAATATTTTTTAATAAAAGTTTTGTTGTAGAAACATCATTGTAATTGACGATCATAAAACCAATTTTCATTTAAATCTTCCTTTCGAGTTAGAATAATTGCTACTAGGAAACTTACAGATGGAGCAACAAAAATATGTCCTGAGAAGAACGCTAATATAAAAATAAGAAGTATGCTCAAATAAGTTGTCATAGTATATTTCCGCTTTATAAGTAGAAGAAAAGGTAAACAATATAATATAGTCCCGATTACTCCATGACGATAAAAAATATCATAATAATCCATTTCTATTGTTTTTGTATTAACTTGATCAGTCGCATAATTTTCAATATAGCCAATTCCAAATACCTTTTCTAAGGGAGAGGAATTCTCATAATTTTCTTGTGTATTTAACAAAAATTTCAATCGTGAGCTAAATACAAAATGGTCAATATGATCGAATGTCATAAGATCTGAAAAGGAATTAATATTTAAGAACTCTAAATGTATTTGAATATTTTTATAGAACGATGTTTTAGGAACAATAATACATAATAAAGTGATACCTATCATAATAAGACCAGAAAGTTTTAATAGTATATTTTTTTTATTCTTTTTCCATAAATAAGCAAATAGATATATAGTTAAAAATAATAAAGTAAGTGCTAAACTCAATATCGGTACTTTCGTGCCTATAGAAAAACAAACATAAATAAAAATCAAACAAAAGATTAGTGAAATTATCTTTTTTCTATTCCATAAAAACAGAAAAAAATAAGGTGTTAAAATCGAAATAATACCACTAATTTCATTCGTTGAATGAAACCATCCTAGACTTCCTTCTTTACTATAAGCATAGCTATCAAATCCTGTTTTTGTAACAATTGGGATAAATAACAATAATAAATACAATAATAAAAAATAAACAAGCTCCTTCATTTGTACATTTATTTTATTTTCTTCTACCAAAGTTATTAAACTAGGTAAACACAAAGGAAAGTAAAACGTTCTTAATAAATTTTGTAATTGATAGAAAATAGTATTAACATCTTGTTTTTGAAACATGATGATTAAAAATGAAATAAAATAAACTATCAATAAACCATAGTAAAAAATCAGTTGGTTTCTATTTTTTGTAACTAGCAGTGCATAAATAAATAATACTCCTAAAAACAATATTTTAATCACTAGTATTAATGGCATGCTAGTACCCAGAAAATGAAGTGATAATGAAGTAATTAAATCAAATATTGGTCCTAAAAAAAAGTAAGCTAAAAACAGTTTCTGTCCATGATGTTCCAACAAGGCTTTAATTTTCGTCATCTTACTTCCTCCTACTGTCTTAATTATACCATGAATATTTTATAGTGTAAATTATACTATTGCAAAAAAATAAGGACCAAGTCCATATTAAATTGTCAGTTGAAAATGATAATTTTTTTGACATACCATGCTAATCATAGTTTCCTATAGTAACGCAAAATGAGAACTCTCAATAATTGATTTCATTTGACATAAACAGAAAGGATGTCCAGCAGGATCAAGCATAACTCTCCAATCATTAGAAAATTGTTCAGATGCAATTGATGCTCCACATTGAATTGCAAATTGAATTGCTTTTTCTAGATCATTAACAGCGAAATCTATATGTGCCATTTGCTGCTGTGCTTCTGGTTCCGCTGGCCATACAGGAACTTTATATTCAGAATTTCGTTGAAACAATATTCCGGGATATGCTCCTTGATTAGTTCCAGGAGCGTATATGCAAGCCCAATCTTCATCGATAGTCATCATTTCCCACTTTAGTAATGCTGCATAAAAATTTGCTAATTTATGTGGTTCCTTACAATCCAATGTGAATGAGTACATTTTTATTTTCAGTTCATTAACCATAACATCAATCCCCCCTAATATAAACTACATTGCACATCCTATTTATTGGATGCTACAATGTTATTAAATTTATAATAACACTTTTTGGTCGGGGAAACAGGATTTGAACCTGCAACCTCTTAGTCCCGAACCAAGTGCTCTACCAAATTGAGCCATTCCCCGTTTTCTCATTAAATTATTTTATTAGTTTTAAATAAGTATGGTGTCCATGGCGAGATTCGAACTCGCGACCTTTGCCTTCGGAGGGCAACACTCTATCCAGCTGAGCTACATGAACATATTAACATTATAACACTTGGATTGGAAAAAAAACAACCACATGGTTGTCGTTTTATATAAAGTTATTATTTATCCTACTTCTTTATAAAGAGGTTGCAGTAAATTAAGCTGTTTTTTGCTAATTAATTCTAATAAATCATGATATGGTGAGATATTTTTCTCTCTAAATTGCCCCGATAAAATCAAATGGTTAATTTTATCAATTGACATCCATTCTACTGATTCTACCTCCTCTTTTTGGAGATTCAAGTTTTCAACCGATAATTCTTTTTTCAAATAATAACAATCGACAAATGCTTTTGGACATTTTTCAATCTCATACAATTGATATCCCTCTTTAATATCAATTCCTAATTCCTCTTTCATTTCTTGACGTACTGTTTCTAAGCTAGTTGCACCATACTGTACATGCCCACCAGTTGTGGCATATACATTACCTTTCTGCTGTGAAACCTTTTGAATTAAAAATTCTCCTTTTTCATTTTGAATAAATAAAAGAATTATTCTGAAATGCTTTCCATCTGTAAGTTGTAGTTTTTTCTTTCTTTCAATCTTTTCTTTCAGTTGATTTCCTTTTTCATCATAAAGCGCCAAATACTCCATTTCCAATCCTCCCTATTATGGAAACATTATATCATAGAAGCGAACATATAGTAACTATATATTATTAAAATAATTGTTTTTCATGAATAAATAGCACTTAAAAAGTAGTTATCATAAACTACTTTGATTATTCTTTAATTGCGTAATTACCCCACATGCCATTTTTGAACCGCTATTTCCAGAAGGTTGAGTCTTAAAATCATCCATTCCACTATGGATTATGACAGTTCTACCAATTACGTCTTTTGGTGTAAATCGATTCGTATAAACGGTCATATAACTATATCCATCATTTGAAAACAAGGGTGGTAAATCTCCGGCATGCATAGGATGAGGTTGGTTAGTTGGATTATAATGACCCATTGATTCCTCAAAATCTTTGCCCCCGCAACTATTACCTTCATGAATATGTAAAGCGTACGGATGAGAACTATCTTTTGGCATATTTACAACTTCTATCTCAACTAAAGAACCACCATTATAAGGATATAGATACATTACACCTTTTAAACCTGGTGCTAGATTATTTCCCTCAATATTCGCAAATATTATTTCAGAATTATTAAACTGATTCATATTATCACCTAATACATATTACGTAATAAAAATAATTGTGTGATATAAGTCTAGTATTTTATTCTTTTTTATGTTTCATTTGATGATTTACCCATGTATGCAATAATGAAATTAAATATAGAAAACTGAAATAACCATAGTTTTGAGTTATATATTGATAGCTGATTGTTTGATAATAGTCATTTGATATAATCTGATGTATAAAATTCGGTTCCAGGTAATATCGTAAATGTATTAATAGAAGTACAAGTGAAGATATTATTGTTAAAATATCACTAACTTTGTTGGTATTTTGAAAAATATCTTGAAAACTAAACAGTAATACTATCATTAACAAATTTAATAGTAACAAACTATATAATGGTGCCGATTCCATACCACAGTTAGGCGATAAAGTACAAGATACAATTCCATAAAGCATGTATCCTATAAATAAAAATGAAAAAAACATTAAGAGCATTAAGATAACATCATATACAAAATTCCATCTTTTTATTTTATTTCTATTTATATACATAAATAAGGTGCTCGCCAGAAAAAGACTAACTAAGACGACACTAAGATCTCCCATTTTCGCATTCTCATTCATAAAATAAAAAGTACTGATAGTAGTTATTAAAACGATTATAAATTTCAATATTGCTCGTTTATTCATTGATATCACCTGCTTTTACAATATCTTGTAGAATCATTTTGTTTTGATAAATTACATAAGAAATATAGCCTCTTATATTAATAACCACTTGGTTATCTAAAGTCCTGCTATTAGAGTATGGATATTCAATCCTCTCACAAGCTTTATTCTTATTTTGTTTTAAATAGTCATTGGTTCGATAGTAATTGATAATATTCTCCATTAAAGTTGAATCATACTTATAAATAATTTCGTAGATTTTTCGACTTTCTTGTTCTAATTCATGAAATTGAAGAAGGCTTTCTTGAATTTGACAAAAGTCTATCAATTCACGGTACGTATAGGTGTTTTTTAAAATGTAGTAATTTATATTATTCTCGCTCATTCTCTTTTCAACATCACTAATATAATTCAGTATCTTTTGATAATCTTCCAAACTATATGATCCTTGATTTTGTTTTATTAAGTTTAGTTTAATAAAAACCTCATCAAATTCCTTATTCAACGATTCATTATCAATATTGTAACTGTAAGTTTTGTTTAAACTATAGATACTTTTTAAATTATAAAATGCTAATAAAATTATAATCATAATGAATAGAGCAATTGAAACAATATTGAAATATCTTTTTATTTTGTATTTAATATGTTCTTTCGAATAATTCATAGAATCAATTATTTTTTCATTGCTGATAAGTTCGGATTCATCAAGTTTTCTACCTTTTAAAATTTCTAAAATAGATACTTCCAATATTTTCGATAGTGATTCCAAAAGTGATACATCTGGACAGCCAAGTCCGCGTTCCCATTTTGATACCGCTCGATCCGTGACTCCTAGCTTATCTGCTAGTTGTTTTTGTGTCAGCTCTTTTTCTTTTCTCATTTTCGCAATTAATGCTCCAACTTTCTGATAATCCATATACGCTCCTCCTACTATTTTAATTATGATGTAAGATTGCAAAAAAAGCAACAAACGAATCGTTGAGTTGCTTAGAATAAGCGGTTCCTTTTATTTTAAAATCATGAAGTTGAACAAATAAATATTTTGAATCACTTAAATGAAGATATTGAAGCAAGAAACTTTTAAGTTAATAATAGTAAAGCATAAAAAAACTCTTGTAAAACAAGAGTTAATAAACTAAATGGTCGGGAAAACAGGATAAAATCGTTTATTTCCAATGATTTCTACTCATTAGTTTTAAAGGTATATAAATAACTAAGTTTTACTATATGATTCTTTTCTTTACAGTTCTCAAGAGAAAAATAAGAGAAAAGGAGGATAGTTATGAACGATAAGGAAAGTGCTCCATGCGTGGGGCCCACTGGGGCCACGCTGGGCAGTTGCTTACTTGATAGTAGTCTCATAGTTACGACAACAACAGAATTATACAACATAAAACTAGTAAATTGTGGTGACTATACTCAAGTTTACTATATAAATGAGAAGAAAAGTAAGAAAGTAAAAAAAGATAAAGAAATTAATATAAAGAAAATTAATACCGACAACTTAAGAAATAATACTAATACCATTACAACTAATAATATTGAAACAAAAAATATTGATTTTAAAAATATCATGAGAAGTAAGTTAGAATGTCAAAGATTAGCAAAAGCTAATGCTTCAGAATGGAGTACATTTATTACATTGACAATTGCTGAAAATATTACAGATATTAATAGAGCAAATAAAAAGCTTAGATATTTTATAGATAAAATAAAAAGAATATATAAAAATTTAAAATATATATGTATCCCAGAATTTCAAAAACGTGGGGCAGTTCATTATCATATGCTGACAAACATAAAAATTGACGATACTAGATTTATTTATAAACAAGAAGATAAAGAAAATTTTAAGCATATCAAATACTGGAATGAAGGATTTACAAAGGTTGATAATTTAGAAAAGGATATAAAAAAAATAATCGGTTATATCAGCAAGTATATGACTAAAGATGCTGATAACAGATTATTTAATCATCATAGATATTTTTATTCAAGAAATTTAGAACAGCCAAAAGTTAGCTACTTAAATTTAGATATTCCAAAACACTTAGAATTTTACAATAAAATTATAAATAATAAATCGATAATATATAATAATACTTATAAAAATTTTTATAATGATGATTTGATAGAATTTAAAGAGTTTCTATAAATTTAGTGCGAAAATGGATTATCAATAATGACATCTCCTTTTTCAGACAGATAGATAATTTGATTATCTACATCAATAGGATTACAAGCAACTATCAGTCGTATTGTTTGTTTTTCATCTATAATGCCACTTTTATACGCATTCAAAACCTTCACAACATCTATAATGACATCTCCATTTCGCAATGTAGTAATTTTTCTAGTTAATTCTTCATCTATATCATCCATAAATTCCAATTGGTTATATACTCTATTACCTATACCAGCCAATTCCCATAGTTCCTTGTCAGAATACTTAGCAAGTTTTAATAGGGTTACAAAATTTATACCTAATTCTTGGTATATCCTAAAAAGAATTTCAGAGGAAGGTTTTTTAATAAGGCCTTTTTCAATTCTAGAGATTGCAGCATTATCAATATCAATTCGTCTAGCAAGTTCACGTTGTGATAAACTTTTCTCCATTCTTATTTTTTTGATTAGTTCGCCTAATTCAGTATTCATATAAATACCTCCAATAGATTAATAATAACACATTTTGTTGATTCCAGCAACATTTTTTGATATAGTGTTGACAAACGCAACAATCAGTGCTATTATCTTTGTGTTGACGAATTCAACAGAAGGAGGTAGATATATAATGTCTAGTGTAGAATTAATCAGTATTTTATCAAAACAATGGGCAAATGTTAATGACATTAAAAAAATTGCTTCATGTGGGAGAGATAATGCAATACATATACGAAATGTTATTATTGAAGATATTAAAAATAAAGGCAAAAATTTACCTATAGCTAAAGAAAAGATAGTTCCTATGGAAAGTGTTATTAATTATCTAAATATAAATGTAGAACATATCTATTCTATGGCCGAAAAACAAAAAAAATTAAATTGAAAGAGGATTTATATGAAAAAAGAAATAGTTGTTAATGCTAATGATTACCTGCTTTTAGAATTATTAAACATGATGGTTTATTGTAAATTTAATGATAACATCACTAATAAAATCAATGAACTAAAAAACATTATACAAAATGAAATGTTTGGTGATATGTTTGAAAAAATTGGGAATCGCGATATTGTCACTGAAGAATTAAAACTAAAGTACACCTTTGAATAAGATTACAGAACATTAGAACTTATAAAGGGCGTGCTGATTTTCCCCATTGGCACGCTCTTTATAAGTAGGTCAACTGATAAGGCGACAGGTAGGAGGTATATATGCCAGTTTACAAAGATAAAAAACGCGATACATGGTATTTTAGATTATATATTGAAGATAAATACGGAAATAAGAAACAAAAATGCAGAAGTGGTTTTCGTACTAAATCAGAAGCAAAAGAAGCCGAGTTAAAATTTTTGTCAATCTCAAATAATGATTACAAAGATATGCTTTTTCAAGAATTATACAACATTTTTATTCAATCCAAATCTCAAAACCTGAAACCACAATCATTACGTTCAACAATTAGTAGATTTGAAAATCACATATTACCATTTTTTAAAGATTACAAAATTACAAAAATTGATAATAAAGCTTATTTACAATGGAAAGATTTAATACTCACTAAAGAATATAGTTATAAATATAACTCCTGCTTACATGGAGCTATGGTTTCAATATTAAATTATGCTATTGATTTTTACGATTTAGAAAAAAATATCGCAAGCAAAGTTGGTAATTTCTCAAAAAAGGAGTATATACGAAAAGTTGATTTTTGGACTTACGAGGAATTTCAAACGTTTATAAAGTGTGTAGATGATAAATTATATCAGTCTTTATATATTACTTTATATTATACAGGAATGCGATTGGGTGAATGTTTAGCCCTCACATGGAGAGATTTTAAGGAAGATTACTTAGACATATCTAAGACACTTGCAAAAGGAAAAAAGGATGGTAATTACATAATCACCACACCTAAAACAATTACATCAAACAGAAAAGTTAAATTAGATAATATTACATATAAAACATTACTAGATTTAAGAAGATTTTATCAAAATCATATAGGATTTACTAATGACTGGTTTATTTTCGGAGGTATGTATGCTATGTCGCAAACTACAATTGGTAAAAAGAAGGACAAATATTGTCTACAGGCAGGTGTTAAAAGAATTAAAATTCATGATTTTAGACATAGTCATGCAACCCTATTACTTTCAAAGGGTGTTCCTGTAACAGTTATCAGTAAACGGTTAGGACATTCTGATATAACAATGACATTAAACACTTATTCTCATCTAATACCTGAAGATGAGAATAGAGCAATTGATATTATAAACAATTTAAATAAAAATATGTAAAAAGAGAATTTTAAGAGAATAATGATAGTAAAGCATAAAAAAACTCTTGTAAAACAAGAGTTAATAAACTAAATGGTCGGGAAAACAGGATTTGAACCTGCAACCCCTTGGTCCCAAACCAAGTGCTCTACCAAGTTGAGCCATTTCCCGAAAACACATGATAAACAAGTGCATATAAATAATAACATATTTAATATTACTTTTCAATACCTATTTTATGAAATTTATAAAAAATTGTTACAAACAATAGTTTTATAAAAAAAGTCCATATGAACTTAACTATTTCTTACTGGTGTGCTCGAAGGATGTATATTTCCAGCCATATAGTGTTTTCGCTTACATTTTATGATGTATTTTTTCATATTTTCGCTTTTTTTACATTATTTCTATATATTCGGGAGTTTTTATAGGAGTTTTTCTATTTTAAAACACAAAAAAAGCCTTATATTTCAAGGCTTAACTATTTCTTACTGGTGCGCTTGAAGGGATTCGAACCCCTGACCTTTTGGTTCGTAGCCAAACACTCTATCCAGCTGAGCTACAAGCGCATAAATTATAAATGGTGGCTCCGAGTGGAATCGAACCACCGACACAGGGATTTTCAGTCCCTTGCTCTACCGACTGAGCTACAGAGCCAAATAATTAATGGCGGTCCCGACGAGAATCGAACTCGCGATCTTCTGCGTGACAGGCAGACGTGATAACCGCTACACTACGGGACCAAAATTGGTTGCGGAAATAGGATTTGAACCTATGACCTTCGGGTT
>DICM01000023.1:0-391 GCA_002416285.1 Caryophanales bacterium UBA5026 | reverse complement strand
GGAGAAAGAGGGATTCGAACCCCCGCGCCGTTTCCGACCTCCCGGTTTTCAAGACCGGTCCCTTCAACCAGACTTGGGTATTTCTCCAACTGGAAATTTTTTTCTTTTCCGACAACGAAATGATTATATCACATTCAATTTCAGTATGTCAACTAATTATATTCGTTTTTCTTGAAAAGAATGACTTTTTAAAATTCTTCCGCACAGGATTAATCTGAAAATAGATAAAAATCCTGTGCGTTTTTATTTTTTATTTAAATAAACATTCTCTAAATAGAAAAATAGACAAACCCTTATAAAACATAGGCTTGTCTATTTTAATTGCACCTTGGTGCCTAAGGCCGGACTTGAACCGGCACGGGATTTGACTCCCGCAGGATTTTAAGTCCTG
>DICM01000012.1 GCA_002416285.1 Caryophanales bacterium UBA5026 | reverse complement strand
CCCACATTTACTTTACTTCACCTAGCAACTAAAATCATTTTTAATAAAAAGATTAGACTCTTTCGTCTAATCTTTTTGCTTATTGTAATGTTTCTTACTATAAATTAAGTTTTTCGCAAGGATTCTAAAAGTTTTATAAATTTACTCCGTTATATCGTAAAATGAAACTACTATAGCCTTCTTTAAATTCATTAAACTTATTTCAACTTGATAACCGATCTTTCCGCCACTAAATATAATCTTATCAAACGTTTGAGCACTTTGATCAATTATTGTTTGAAAATACTTTTTCATTCCAATTGGTGAACAGCCACCATGAACATATCCAGTTAAGCTTAATAATTCTTTTGACTTAATCATTTCTATTTTCTTTTCACCAACCCATTTAGCAGCTTTTTTTAAATCCAATTCTTTATTGACAGGAACTAGAAAAACATAATTTGTGTTTGTACTTCCTACCGTAACCAATGTTTTAAAAACCATTTTAGGATTCTGATGCAAAGCATTAGCAACATCGATTCCACTAATAGCACCAGTTTCAAGATAATCATAACTAATATAATCAATATTCAATTTATCTAAAATTCTCATAACATTTGTTTTTTCTTTTGATTTTTTCATACTTTTACCTCTTTTCAAATTTCATTTTAGATTACTAATACGATAGTAGATTTTCAAGTAATTTACTTTATAAAAAAACTAGATAAATAATATCTAGATAAATACAAAACTGGTGTCCCCGAGTGGACTCGAACCACCGCTCTAACCCTTAGGAGGGGTTTGTTTTATCCAACTAAACTACGAGGACATACCAATATTTTAGCACACCATAAAAAAAAAGACTAGATTTTCTAGTCTACTTTACAACATTAATCAGAAATAGCATACAGATATTAGCAAGATAAGCAGTCTTATAACGAGCTTTTATACCCATTTCATAAAATCCAACAACTTTATCCGTTAAACTAACAACCCAACTTTCCGCATATTTTGGAACCTGAATATTGACAGGAAACATATGCGATACAATAATATCTTGTTCTCTTTCATTTAATCCAAAATACTGCATTGCATTGGCACAAGCCTTTTTTGGATGATTAAACGTTGATAAAAATCGTTCTTTTGTTGTTCTATCTTGATCACTAAAGAAAAAATCATGTAGTAATCCAGCGCGTGCAACATCTTCAGTATCTAAATGTAATAATTTAGATATCTTATAAGAATAATAAGATACGCGCATAGAATGAGCATATCTACTAGTTCCATGATGTTCTATATATCTCAAACGATTAAACTCTTCATTTTCCAAAATATCATGAACGATATTTTGGTAAGTTCGATCATGTTCTATTTTTCTCATTATTGATTCTTCACCTCAGACACTACTATAGTATATCATAAACTATTAAAGTTAAGCATTGTTTTCATGTATTTTTCACAAAAAAATTTTCAACAATAAATTACTCAATACCAACTATTGATGTTAATGGTACATTTTGAATGAATGTATTACCATCATTTGCTGTTATTTCAGTACCATCTAAATAAGAATAAACAGTTTGACTCGTTCTAGAACTCTTTTTCCATGTAATTGGGACTGCATAGCCGTTCGTAATGAAATAACCATCCCCACTACCAATATTATCAAGAGTCTGTCTTCCATAAGAATCAATACTACTATTTTTTATTTTGGCAATAATAATATTTTTAGCTGTATATTGTTTTTTTGTAATCGCATCAACATGTGCGACTCCATTTACACTACGATTATAAACTGCACTTGTAGAATCATAGTTATAGCTCGTCTTAACATAAATAGAATACGGAATAGAAATATTATTTGCTACTACTGCATTATCCATTTCATTTAAAGCAATCGGATCAACACTATAATTCAATAACAAATCTTGGCTAGAAGTCATTCTATAATTTTTCTTTTTTATAAATGAAGTCAATTTTTCCATTGAAGTAAAAGCCGTATGTTCATAACTCACATTTAATGTTGTATCACGCCAAAATGGTTCATCATAAAGACCATTGATATTATCGACTGATAATTTTTTAATGTCGCTTTCCGCTTGCGGACTCCATCCATAATGTGTATAAATCGCATCATTCTCTAGAGCATAATCCAAAAAATAATGACGAGCACTACGAACAGAACCAATTTTCGCTGTATTTTGATCTTTAAAAATTGCCATCATACGGGTCAACCCACCTTCAGCAATCATCTCATAAACGATATAAGCATCCTGCAAGCCTGCATGATTTATTCTTGCTTGATCATGATTGTTAATCATAACTGCAATCGGTCTTGTATTGGAGCTTTTATTAACAATTTTTAAATATTTAAATTCTAATTTAGGGAGAACATCGGGGGTAAGTTTAACATCTCCCGTAGCAATATCCTTTGGTTGATTAAAATACCAGAGCACTCCACCAATTAAAATAAACATTAACAAAAGAATAAAAACTCGTTTCTTCATACTATCACCACTATTATTATACTATAAAAAAAGAGAATAGTGTTAGCGATTCTCCTCATTTACTAAATTATAAGTATCACGTGCAATCATTAGTTCCTCATCGGTCGCGACTACATAAACAGGTATTTTGGATTCCGTTTTAGTAATAACACCTTCTTTTCCTTTACGAACTAATGTCTCATTATTCGTTTCATCATCTAAAACAATTCCTAATGGATATAACTTTTTAAGAACCTCACCGCGAATAATAGTATCATTCTCTCCGCCACCGGCAGTAAAACAAATCGCATCAAGATGTCCAATCCTTACATAATATTTTGCGATATATTCAACGATTCGATCAGTATACATATCAAAAGCAAGTATCGCTTTCTCGTCATTCGCTTCAAAAGCTCGATCCAAGTCTCGTAGATCACTCATTCCAGCAATTCCTTGTAGTCCACTTTCTTTATTTAATTTCTTATCTAATTCTGGCAAAGTTAACCCTGTTTTTTTAGAAATATAATTTAAGATACTGTAATCAATATCACCAGAGCGGGTTCCCATCATGATTCCTGCATTCGGTGTAAATCCCATTGATGTATCAATACAAGCACCTTCTTTAATAGCAGTAATCGAAGCTCCGTTTCCAATATGGCAGATAATCAAATCGATATTTTTCTTTTCCAATAATTCCTGCATCTTATGCATCACATATTGATGACTAAGACCATGAAAGCCATATTTTCGAACATGATATTTCGTATACCACTCATATGGAACTGAATATAGATACGTTTCTTCTTTCATCGTTTGATGAAAAGCCGTATCAAAACAAGTTACCATAGTTGCACTTGGAATTGCTTTTTTAAATTCACGAATTCCAATTAAATGGGCAGGATTATGAAGCGGAGCTAAATCACAGATCGCTTCTATTTCCTTAATTACTCTATCTGTAACAATAGTTGATTTTGAGTATTTATTTCCTCCATGAACAACTCGGTGGCCAATTGCATCGATTTCGTCTAATGATTTAACCAATTTTTGATTTATCAATTCTTCCAATAATAATTTAACGGCTACCCCATGATTTTCTAAAGGTGTTTCTTTTTCAATTTTTTCACCATTGACGCGAATGGAATATTCTCCTTTTTCTTCACCAATTCGTTCAAAATTTCCTTTCATTAACAATTTTTCTTCTGGCATTTCATATAATCTGAATTTCAAAGTTGAACTACCAGCATTCACTGATAACACTTTCATAAGACCTCTCCTTTTATTTATTGTACTCTAATTCATATTATGAAGCAAATTGCTCTATCAGACAAAAAAGACGAATAATCGTGTCTTGCTATTAAGAGCCAACACTCAAGTAATGTTTACTACTAAAATGAAAAATACAAATACAGGGGATTAAAAACAAAAATACTACCAACGGAGAAAAAGCATACCAAAGATTTGCTTTTCTTCCAGTTATATATAAAAGTGGATAATAGTTTACGAATGCAAAAGGAATAATAAATGTAAAAAATAAAACAAATCCTTTTTGAAACACACTAATTGGATATTCTGCCATTTCTCTACCACCATAAGTGAATAGATTTCTCGCCTCTAATCCCTCAATTGTAAAGAAGCAATATGCTGCACCTAGAATAAAGATTCCCAAAAAAATTAATATAGAACTAAAGAGCATTAATAAGATTGCTATGATTTTATAGAGACTCCAATTGATATCTAAATTTATTAGTGCAATTACTAAAATCACAACTGCTTGCAACATTCTAGAGATTTTTATAAATTGAAACTCTGATCCAAGAACTTGTAGAAATATATTTCTAGGCCTTATTAAGAGTCGATCATAACCACCCTGGATAATGAGATGATCAAATTTATCAATCCCACGAAAAAATACTTCGTTGAATGCAAACCCAAACTGAATAATGGAAAAAGTTAGTAATATTTCATAAACAGTGAATCCCTTAATATTACCAAACTTCTCAAACAGACTAACAATAACAAAATATGAAGTAAAAACAATCGCAATCTGAGAGATAAGAGCAAGAAAAAATGACCATTTATACTCTAATTCTGACTTAAAATTAATCTTTAAATATCTAAAATATAACTTCATCCTATCCTCCTTGTACTACAACCCTTTGTAGACTCTTTTTTGCAAGAAAATATCCCATCACAACAAATGCAATCGTCCATATAATTTGAATCAAAATATAAAAGTAGGCATCATTCAAAGCGATATTCCCTGAATATATTCGAAGTGGTAAATCCGCCATATAACGAAATGGCAAAATATTAGCAATCTTTTGTAACATATTAGGAAAGAATGGTAATGGTATCACAATACCCGCAAATATTTCAGCAAAGGCTGTTACAAAAGTATAAACTCCCCTCTCATCAAGTAAGAAGAATGATAATAAATGGACAATTGTACAAAATGCTGGAATTAATAACATAGATAGACTAATGGATAACAGAAACATTAAAAATACCAAGCTATTTTCTGGCAACATTAATCGATATGGTTTAGGTAAGAATAAAGCAACAAGAATAATCGGCGAAAATTTTAACGTTAATCCAGCTAATTTTGAAGATAATATTTTAATATACCATTTAAAATACAAATTCCCTGGCCGACACAATTCATAAGCAACATTTCCATTTTTAATCATACTGATAATTTCTCCATCACGATAGTATAGAAACAATAGTGCATAAAATGATTGCTGTAACCAAAGATAAGTTACAACTTGATTCAATGTCATTGGAGCTATTGTATTACTTGATTCATAGAATGCTACATAGATCATAACAAAAATAAAACCAAATGCGAACTGTGTTAAAATACCTGCAACAGCAGCCATTCGATATTGCAAATTAGCAATAAAGCGTAACCTAAAATATGCGATATACTGTTTCATATTTGATATTCCTCATAAAGTTTAACAATGATGTCATCTATATTTTCATGTTCTATATCGATATCTAAAATATTGATTTTACAGGAGATATAATTTAAAAAGGAAGATACATCTAAATCAATTGTATCAATTGTGAACTGATAACAATCATCCTGTTTTACTTGAGATATAATACCTTTTTTCTTTAATCTTGCAATTTTATCTTTCGTATATATCTTTACATATTTGTAAGTATCATAACGACTTTTTAATTTTTTTAAGGAGCCATCATATAAAATTTCACCTTTACCGATTAAAATAATTCTTTTTGCCAGAGATTCAATATCGTTCATATCATGAGTTGTTAAGATAACTGTAACATTTTGTTCTCTATTAATTCTTTTTATAAAATCACGGACAATCTTTTTAGAAACGGCATCAAGGCCAATGGTCGGTTCATCTAAAAATAAAATCTCAGGTTTGTGTAATAAAGATGCAGCTATTTCACATCTCATTCGTTGACCGAGACTTAATTGTCTTACTGGTACTTCAATAATTCCCTGAATATTTAACAAATGAACTAGTTCTTCTTTTGTTTTTTGATATTCATCGTTATCTAATTTATAAATATCACGTAGTAAGTCAAAAGTATCCACAGCCGGAATGTCCCACCAAAGTTGGCTTCGTTGCCCGAATACAACCCCAATTCTAGAAACATACTTTTCTCTAGAAAGCCATGGGACCATGTTATTAATCTTACATACTCCATTATCTGGGATTAAAATTCCACTCAGTATTTTAATTGTCGTTGATTTACCAGCTCCATTTGGACCGATATAACCGACAATTTCTCCTTTATCAACTTCGAATGATATATCTTTTATTGCATCGATATACTTATATTCTCTTTTAATAAAGTTTTTTAAAGTAGCTTTAACACCACTTTTTCTTTTTGCAACTTTAAATTGCTTTTGAATGTTTTTCACTTCAATATACGACATCTTATCCCTCCTCTTTACCGACGCAAAAAACAACATATTTGATATGTAGTTCTTGATGAAGTATTCAATATGTATATTTTTGAGCAAGTCATATTAAGTATATAGGTAAAATTTAGAAAAATCAAGGATTTTTTTAAAGAAATAAAAAAGAGTCTAATTAGACCCTAAAACATTATTTTATTACCGATACAATTGGTCGAAAGGAAACTAATCCGTTAATCCCACCCGTTTGTCGGACAAAAGAGTATAAACCTGAATTAGCATGCATTACAAAGCTACCACCATATACAAACCATGGCATGGCACCATATGTTAAATTAGTTTGATCACCAAACCATCCGGATAATTGATTTCCAACCCATGTTGATCCATTATAACGATAAGCATTATTGCTTGTTTCATACATAGCATCCCCGTAAACATTCAAGTCATAATTCATCCCAACACCATTTAAGAGATCTCCTGCTTCTGTTACATACTTTGTGATGTGGTTTTTTGAAAGATTTGACAATTCCTCTATAGTAAATCCACTACTTGCTGGCAATTCATTATAAACTCCCATCAGCATTTCTGGTGCACTACCTCGCATGTCATATATTCCAGTAATATTATATGTTGTGCTAGCTTTAACTCCACCCACTGTATTGTACTTATAGTAACAACCATTATAAGCTGATGCTGATACAGAAGCTCCAGCACAACCAGTTGTATATGTCTGACTATTATTAATATAGACCTCTGCTCGATTGGTCCCATATTTTGATATGGCGAGATATGCTACTGCTCCCCACTCTAAGTTTGTCATGATATGGGTATCTACTTCAGCTTGATTCCATCCATAAATTTCTTTTTTATCTTTCATTTTTAAACTTGTATTGTAAGCATTAGCAACAGTAATACATCGCCAACTTTGTACATTTGGCTCCACTTTGATTGTTTTTGTTATCACATTGTCAGCAGTAGAAGGACAACTATAATCGGAAGTATATCCATTTGCGACTCCCTCAACCGCAGTTGGTTCAAACTTTGCTACCCAATAACCTAACTGATTAATATCATTTTGAAAAGCCGGATGGGTAAAATAATGCATTGATGTATCTTTGGTTCCAACTATATATCCACTCGTTTCAATACTTGTTCCATCAACAGTGGTATCACTAATCCCTTTTAAAAATTTAATATCAATCGCTCCAGTGGCACTTAAATGATATCCACTCGTTATTTTATAAGCATATCTTGGTATCCATACAAAATAAGATCCATCTTTTGTTTTTACATTCGCCCACTTTTGAATACTATAGTCATACCAGTCTGGATCATCGGCTGTAGTTTCTATTTCATTGTTACTACTATCCCATTTGATTGGAGTCATTCCCTCACTTAATTGAGGAATATTAACTCCCTTTTCTTCATCAAACACTATTTTAGGAGTTGGTGGTTCACAACTCACTTCGGTTTTCTCATTATTTACTTTCGCTTTTCCATTTTGGTAATCCACTATATATTTGTCAAATTTGAATTCTCCTGATTCGACACTTCCTTCTTTAATCACAACACAAACTGCTGTTGGGGCTGTTCCTTTATAAACAATATCTGTAAGGGTACTTAAATCATAAGTTCCATCTTTTTTTATTTGATAGTCTCCTGTATCAATCATATTTTTTAAATCTGATTTCTCAATTGCATCAATGTAGCCATAAGTACTACTTTCTGCTGCACCCTTTTTCGCACTGTCAATCACTCCTAGAATCATTGGAGTTGCTATAAGTGCAATGATTGCTAAAATGACAATGACTGCTAGTAACTCTATTAATGTAAATCCCTTTTTCATATCTTCACTCCTCTAGTTAGTATGCTTATCTCTAGCATTCCTATTCTTCATAAGAATAGCATAATTACTGTCAAATTACAAGTAATCACAAATACAAAATTTGCTTAAAGATTATTACTATAATTTCCAATTACTTATTCATCAAAAAAAGAAAGTTATACAACTTTCATCTTCTATTTAAAATTTGTTATATAGCAATAATCAGTTTAGGAAAAATCAATTATTCTTTAGTCGTATTTATTTTATTACTGATACAATTGGGCGGAAAGAGTTATCACTGTAAGCTCCACCATTCGGCGCATAGAAACCCCCAATACCAGCAAGCGATGTGCTATTGAAAATGGTGCCACGATAAAACCACGGACCAGAGGTATATGGTAAATAACTATATTCTGTACCCCATCCACCTCTATCTGTACCACTCCAAGTTGTTCCATTCCAACGATTAGCTTCTGCACTTGTCTCATATACTCCATCACCATATATTGTTGCATCGTAATTCATACCGATTCCGTTTAACATATTATTTCCTGCAACTGTATACTTTGTTATATGATATGACGGAATACTATCATATTCAGCAATTGTAAATCCGCTGCTTGCCATTAAATTATTATAAACGGCCATCGTTTTTTCCCAAGATCCACCACTCATATCATAGATTCCAGTAATGTTCTGTGTTGTACTGGCTTTTACTCCCGTTTCAGTGTTATATATATTTTGGCATCCATTATATGATGATGCAGATGCGGTATTCCCTGCACATCCTGTTGTATACGTTTGACTATTATTAATATAAACTTCGTCCGTGTTTGCTCCATACTTTGATAGAGTCAAATAATAAACTGCTCCCCATTCTAGATTTGTTGCTATATGCGTGTCGACACTACTTGATTGCCACCCGTAAATTTCATTTGTTTTCATTGCAATACTTGCATTATAAGCATTCTTATTATTTATACATCGCCAACTAGTTGTATTTGGTACTACTTTTATTGTTTTAGTACTGACGTTGTCACCTGTAATTGGGCATGACCAATTTGAATAGTATCCATTCACTACGCCCTCTACTGCCGTTGGTTCAAATTTTGCTACCCAATAACCCAACTGATTAATATCGTTTTGAAAAGCTGAATGGGTAAAATAATGCATTGATGTATCTTTGGTTCCAGCTACATAACCTGTTGTTTCTACTTTTGTATTATCAACAGCTGTATCACTTGTTCCTTTTAAGAACTTCAAGTCAATTGTTCCTGTTGTACTACTATGGTATCCACTTGTAATTTTATAGGCATATCTTGGAATCCACACCCACATTGTATTAATATTATTAATATCAATAATCGTATTATTAAAATTATTCTCATTTTTAAAATTATATATTAACAATGAATTTTCTTTGATAAAATTTACATTATCACAAAAGTTCGTAGATATTTGCGTATCAGTTAAAGCAGTTTTATATATACCAATATCACTTATTATTGCATCAGAATAATCTACATAAGAAGAAGAATTCGGATTAGCAGCAACACCAAAAGAGACTGTAGATGCTAAAATGTTTCCACTAATTGCAAAAGTATTATCAAGTTGTCCATTAATGTATAATTTCATTTGACTTCCATCATAGGTTCCAACAATCGTATAATATTTATTCGCCTCAATTTTAATTATAGATTGGACAAGCCTATAACTTCCACCAATATATAATTTAAAATCGATTGAGTTATTCTTATTTATTGAGATGCCACCACCGCCATTCTCCCAATTTCCAAATATAGCACGATCATTTGATTTATTTATTGTCTTCATATTAAATCTTACTGTCAAAGAAATACTATTATTAAAATTGTAGTTTTTTAATTGATTGCTAACTGAAATATAATCATCTATTCCATCAAAATAAAAACCATCTTCTTGTTGGGTAGCACCAGCAATACTTCCTATATTTTTATTTCCTGAATAATCAATCACTTTTGTTTTATCGATAGTCGCCATATTTGCCCATTTTTTATTTGCGTAATCGTACCAATCTGAATCATTTTCATCAGTTGTTACCCAATCGCTCCCATTCCATTTGATCGGTATCATCCCACTTGATAATTGTGGTTTATTTACTCCTTTTGTTGTATCAAATCCAACTTCGTTTTCAGGAGTCGGCGTTGCTTCACAACTCACTTCGGTTTTCTCATTATTTACTTTAGCTTTCCCATTTTGATAATCCACAATATAGTTGTCAAATTTGAATTCTCCTGATTCGACACTTCCTTCTTTAATCACAACACAAACTGCTGTTGGGGCAGTTCCCTTATAAACAACATCTGTAAGGGTACTTAAATCATAAGTTCCATCTTTTTTTGTTTGATAGTCTCCTGTATCAATCATATTTTTTAAATCTGATTTCTCAATTGCATCAATGTAGCCATAAGTACTACTTTCTGCTGCACCCTTTTTCGCACTGTCAATCACTCCTAGAATCATTGGAGTTGCTATAAGTGCAATGATTGCTAAAATGACAATGACTGCTAGTAACTCTATTAATGTAAATCCCTTTTTCATATCTTCACTCCTCTAGTTAGTATGCTTCTCTCTAGCATTCCTATTCTTTCACATTATAACATATACTAAAGTCACATTCAATCATCTAGCATTTACAAAAAAGTCATTGAATATAACAATGACTTTTAAATTAATGTCAAAATGACGTTATGACTTATTTCTATGAAAAATATTATTAAAATAACGATTAATTTTATCTTTTAGATTACCCTTTTCCATTATTGTTTTAGTAACCTTAAAATACGGTTCAAAAGAATAGTTTTTTTCTAAAATTCTGACAAAAAATTGAACAACAATTCCCATAGTGAATGCAGACACAATCGTTCCAATTCCTACACCGACAATTTTGTGTAAGAAGAGGTATGAAACAGTAATACTGATTCCGACACTCACCAAATCATAGACAATTTTAACACTACGAATACTCCAATGCTTCTCTTCTGAAACATCCCTTACAAACAGATCAAACGGCATAGCTGGAAGTCTACTTTTAATAAATAGCGCCGCCCCAAATCCTAAACCAATAAAACCAATTAAGAAATAGAATATTCTCCACCAAAACCCTATTGGTAGTCCATTCATTAGTAAAGTAACTATATCGACAAACATACTGAAGAAGGATGCGACCACAAAGGAAAAAATATAACTAGTTTTAAATTTTTTTATAATAAATACCAGTATTATCATCGTAATTACTTGGATAAGAAACGTCCAGGTACCAAAACTAAGACCACTTAAAACAGAAGATAAAACAAATGAAACGGAAGATAAAGTAGATATACCAAAAGAACTTTTAACAAGTAAGCATAGATTAATACTATTGATCATCACCGCAATAAGTAAAGCTATCTCACAAGGAAATAGCTTTTTTTCTTTTCGCATTAATACACCATGAATAAAGAGGCAATCGGATAAGCAACAAACGTCATTGTAAGTATAGTAACAATCATAATTATCAATCCATATTTAATCAATTCTATAGCACTTGTCCATCCCGATGCTCCAGCAACCGCAACATATGGCATAGATGGCGGTGTTGAAGAACCAATAGAAGCTGTCATTCCAATCGTCGCTGCAATTGCAGCAGCATTTAATCCGGCTGTCGCTAGAAAAACTGGAACAGCAACTGTTGAGACAAGTTGAGCAGTAACCATATGTGAAGATAGATTCGATTGAATTGCTGCCCAAGTAACAAATAATAAGATCAATAAAATTGGCGTTAAATTATCGGTAATTGGAGCAATTGATGAAGAAATATAATCCGTAATTCCAATTGCTTTATTTGTCATGGCAGCACCGAGTGCTAAAGTAGATGCCGACATAATTAAAGCAGGCCATGAAACTCCTTTCATCATCGCTTCATTAATTCCGAGAAGTGGCTTATTATCAATTCTAATAATAGCTAATATAATAACTCCTAATAATGGAGGCATAGCCGAACCAAACTTATTAATAAAGGTTGCCACTTCTGGTAAAACTGGATCGATAATTGCTGGTAATACCCATAATAGAATAACGAAAACAAATACACTTAATATTAGTTTTTCTCTTAAGTTAGATTTCGGAACATCCTTTTTAAGAGTTTCTAAACTACCACTTTTCAAATTAGCAACCATTTTTACATCAGGTCGCATAATAAAACGGAACATTAACAGCATTAAAGTAAAGATTAAAATTCCAGAAGGAATTGCAAAAGCCATATAATGTCCATAATTGATGGCGGTACCTGTTACAGATTCAAACACTCCAATGGCTAAAACAGGAAAGACATGAGCAATTGGAGTCATTCCCGAAGAAAGACTTGTACAGGTAACTAATCCAATCATTAGCATAGAAGCGAACTTATCTCCTTTTTTAAGTCCTAAAACATTGTAAATTTCTTCTAGTATTGGTAAGTAAATAAAGAATAATACCGTTGGAGACATAAAACTACCAATAAATAGAACGGATAAAAAGAATAATATCGTAAAAAACCAAGGACCTTTCTTCGCGATTTTACTTGTTACAAAAAATAGTGCACATCGCCTTACAAAGCCTGTTTGTGATAGTGCATAGGTACACATAAAAGTAAACATTAAAAATGCGAATGTAGCATTACCAAAAGAATCTTTTAAAACCTGATTTATTCCTAAGGTAGGAACAAATGATAAGGCTGCTAAACACAGTAAACTAGGCCAATCAATACCAATTGTGACCCATAAAATAAGTACTCCAATAAACGTTCCAATTACCTGCATTCCATCAGTGGTTAATCCTTCTGGAGCTGGAATAAAATGGAATAAAGCCACAATAAGCAAAGAAATTAAAATAATAACTTTATTTTTCAGTGACATTTTTTCTTTTTTTAATGGTTCTTGAACATTTTCTTTCATAGTAAAATCTCTCCTTTAAATGAGTGCGCCTTGTTTTAGCAGTTCCTCTTGCACTTTTTTTACATCATAATGTTCACTATCTAAAGTCAATGCTGCCGCTACTCCAGCTGCTTGTCCTGTGGCGAAACCAGTTCCCATTACCCGAACGGAACCTAAAGCAGTAGAATCCGTTGAAATAAGTCGACCTGCTGCCCATAAATTCTGTACATCTTTTACTTTAAGTGCACCAATTGGGATTGAAAAATATTCATTATCCGGAATATGTGTATAATTTAATTCAGTATTACTTCTATGTATTTCTGGACTCCAAGCACCTCTTGCAATACTATCCTCTGATTTGGGTGCCTTAATAATCTCTTCACCAATCAAAATAACTTCGCCATTAATTCTCCTTGCTTCCCGAATTCCAATACTAGGACCAGACTGAGCAACACGAATTTCAGAAAGCTCTGGAATATTGTTTTTAAAAGCAGTTGCATAAGCATTTACTTGTTTTCTAAGTTCTATTTCTGCAGCTGTTAAAGTTTCCGCATCAAGTCCAGTTAACACCTTACTAGGAATTGTACAATATCCATAATTTTCACTTGGTATCTTGATGATTAATCCTTTTTCTTTTTCAAGACCAACTATTCCTTGTTCCTTTCCTTTTTTAATTGCTACTTCTAAATCAGACATTAAGATATCTGTTCTCGGTAGATTATCTAATTTAAATGCTAGACTTGCTTGTTGCGTTAGTCCCTGTTCATTTCCCCAATTCATTTTAATACCCGCTAAATGAACCAAATTGCCGTTTCCAGTCGCATCAACAAACGCTTTTGCCCGAATCGTAAAATGTCCTTCGTCATCCATACAGAGAATCTCAGTTATTTTTTCATCCTCTTTTTTTACATCAATCATAGTTGCATGCAATAAATATTTAACATCACTTTCTACCATTAGATCATCTAAAACCAACTTTACCAATTCTGGATTAAAACGAATCGATGCATTTCCTGTCGACTTAGAAATAGTAGGTGCAGTATCAGCACCATATTTTCTAAGTCCTGCAAGAACCTCCTCACCGATGCCTTGTACCACTTGATCAGGATGTTCCCCTCTTGTATAAAATCCACAATAGGAAGTTACTTGTGAGTGTGTTGCTTCCCCACCAAAGTATGGATTTCTCTCTACAAGAATTGTTTTCGCACCAGTTCTTGACGCTGCCAGTGCTGCTGCCACTCCAGCTGAACCTCCACCCATTACAGCTACATCATAATCATAAACTCTTTCCATATCATCACTCCTATTTTATTATGACGACATAATCTGCTTTTTAAACGGCAAAGGTCTATATTTGCTACTTTTTTCTAAAAATAAACGCGAATCATCAATTTTTTCATATTTTAACATAAAAAAAGATGAGTAAACTCATCTGAAAAATACTAAATATATCAAAAAGATTGCAACAATAGCGGTAAGAATCCAACCATTGATTTTTTCTGATCTACTTGATTTATACTTTATTCCAATCGCCATCGTAATTAAGGTTCCACCGATAAGACCACCAATATGGGCTGCATTATCGATACCTGGTGTTACAAATCCTATAAATAAATTTAAAAGAATAATCGGAATAATTTGTGATCTCATGACATTGCCTAAATAAACACGATAATGATATCCAAAATATAAAAGTGATCCTAAAAGTCCAAAGATTGCTCCACTCGCTCCGGCTGAAACAGCACTGGAAAAAGCACTAGAGAGCAACGCTCCAAAAATAGCACTTGCACAGTAGACAATTAAGAATTTCATTCTACCGAGAAAATTTTCTAATTGTCCTCCAATAATATATAAAGAATACATATTCACAAATAAATGTAATGCCCCTATATGTACGAACGCGGAAGTAAGTAATCTATAATAATCACCAGATGCAACTAAATCGCTTTGTAAAGCTCCAAACTTTAAAAGTGTACTGACATGATAACTTCCTTCACCAAAAAGATACATTGCCAAAAAAATCACGATATTAACTGCAATTAAAAAATAAGTAACAATTGGTGTTTTCTTCTGAAATACATCTTCTGCATGAGAATTTTCGATTTCGTTTTTCTCTGTGATATCTTTTGTGATTTTCATAAACAGCTCAGCGCCCTTTTCTTCAAAATTATTTTGTTCAGTGATATCAGGAAATTCTGACATAATATAGTCATATTTTTTTAGATCAAGAATATTATCTATCTTCGCACTATCCACTCCTGGGATATGTTCAAACGGTTGCAATTTAACATTATCACCCAAGTTCAGAAAAATACTGAGCGTATTCATATGGAATGACAATGTTTTCTTTTTAATTCTTTTCATAATTTGCTTTGTACGGAATAAATCAAAATTTAATTGTTCATCATTATGAATATAATTGGTAACAATCCGGACAACCTTATAGGAACCTTGTAAATTTTCTAACCAAATTTCATTTTTAGCTCCATGTAAGACAATAGGATTATATCCTTGTTCTGTAATAAAGTAATGAAGTAACTTCATCACTAATTCATCATTTTTTGAAATCTCTATCTCTTCCATAGGCACCTCCTAAGTAATATTATTTTAATATAATTCATAAGATAAGTAAAGAGGTGGTAACTTTGAAAAAAGTTCTGACATTTATCGTTTTCTTTCTTCCATGGCTTTTAAGTGGGCTGTTATTTAACTGTTATACTGGTTGGTATGAAACAATTAAATTACCTTTTTTTGCTCTACCAAAAGTAATGTATATGCCGATTTGGTTATTGCTCTACGCACTGATCGCATATACTAGTACCAAAATTTGGCATCAAACTTTACCAGGTGAAAGAAAAGAATATTTAAAAACACTTGGTTTCAATTATTTATTTAATCAACTATTTTTATTTTTCTTCTTCTTCTTAAAAAATACATTCTTAGGTTTTGTTGATGTTGTTTTAGTACTCATTACCTCTTTATTTCTCTACTATGAGACAAAAGAACTGAACAAAACAAGTGCAAAGATGCTACTACCATACGTATTTTATAATCTCTATGCACTTATACTATCCCTATTTATTTATTTTATAAATCTTTAATTAGTTCCAGAATATTCAAAAATACTGGTGGTAATGGTGATTTAAATTCCATATATTCACCTGTTTTTGGATGTTTAAATCCAAGTTCAGCGGCATGAAGACACTGTCCTGTCGAATCAAACATTTTACGTTTCCCGTAAACAGGATCATTCACAACTGGATGTTCAATATAATTCATATGAACGCGAATTTGATGAGTTCTTCCAGTTTCTAAAATGACTTCTATTAAAGTAGCATTCTTATATCGCTCAATAACCTTAAAGTGCGTAACAGCACTTTTTCCTGTTGCTACAATCGCCATCTTTTTTCGGTCGTTTGTATCTCTACCAATTGGCGCATCAATCGTACCGGTATCTGCTTCTAAAACTCCCCAGACAAGCGCTATATATTTCCTATGCGTTGTCTTTTCTTCTAATTGCTTTGCTAAAATCTCGTGTGCTTTATCGTTTTTAGCAACGACTAAAAGTCCTGTTGTATCAGCATCAATTCTATGAACGATGCCAGGTCTAAAACTTCCATTAATCGTACTAAGTTCACTATGATATAAAAGTCCATTGACTAAAGTGCCAGTATAATTTCCAGGTGCTGGATGAACAACCATTCCATTTGGCTTATCAACAACAATGACATCCTCATCCTCATAGACAATCGGAATATCAATTTCTTCTGGAAGTGCCTCCATCGGGGCTTCTTCCGGTTCACCAATTTCTAAACAATCATTTATTTTTAATACATAATTTTTTTTAATTGGATTTCCATTCACAAGTATTTTTTCGTCATCTATCATCTTTGCAACCTTGCTACGACTATAATCAGTAATCTCTGTGATGAATTGATCAATCCTTTTGGTTGCGTTCTCTTCTTCGATAATATATTTCATGTGTTTCCTCCTTCCACATTAGTAAAAATAACAATATTCCACCAACTACAATACAGATATCTGCAAAATTAAAGATAGCAAATTGATAAGTTCCAAATTGAAAATCAAGATAATCAATCACTGCACCATAAAAGATACGGTCAATTAAATTTCCTATGATTCCTCCAAGTAACAAACTATAAACAATCTGATAACCTAATTTTATTGTTTTTATTCGAAATAAAAAATAGATAAAATAAATTAATATAGCAATAGATAGCAATACAAAAAAACTAATTTTTCCTTCTAATATACTAAATGCTGCTCCTGTATTACGAACATAAGTTAATGAAAAAAAATTAGGAATAATAGAAGTGCTATCAAATAAATTAAAATTAGTCGTTATAATCCACTTAATAGTTTGGTCTATACCAATTAAACATAATCCAATTAAGATAATCCGAATCTTCTCTTTCATGATTCACCTCTTTTTATCCTGAATTATTATAACAGAGTTTAGAGAAACAGTCAAAGAAGTTCAGAGACCTTTTTCAATAATCATATTTATCAAAATAAAAAAGTGATTTTTTATCACTTCATTAAATGAATTTAAAAATTAAAATAACAAATGAAAATCACTTTATTTTCAGACACCTTCTAGTCTACACACTAACATTAGCAACGACAGAACTCTTTATCCGGCGCTCATATAATGCTGCAAATAAAGCTAACAGAACAAAGGTAAAGACTTTTGTGATTAATGCTGGAAATGGTATTTGAATACCAGCCATTATCTGAAAAACCGTTTGTATTGGAAGCATGATTCCAATTCCCATACAAACTTTTAAAACCATTCGGAAGAATACATATCCTATAAACAGTCTCTTTTTAATTAAATAAAAAATTAGAAACATTAGAGGGCTAATTATTCCCATATCTAAAACATAGGTAATATCTGTTGTGTATACTTCAATTAAATCTAATGGCTTGCTAGAAATAAGTGATGAAATAATATCTGGAAGCCATGCGACAAATAGACAAATTCCGGTTACAATTAAAAATGCAAGCATACCTTTTGTAATTGAATATTCAAAAGTAAAATGATGTGATGTACTTATGGAAATTAATTTTGCTAAAAGAAAGCAAACCCCATAAAAACTTATTCCAAATAGACCAATATACAACAATTGCAAACTATTATAAGTAACACCAAAGGATATACTTGCTGCATAGTATAAAATTAAAGCTAAAATAGCAAAACAATCTATATGATTTTCAATGCTCTTTTCTTTTCTCAACTTTAAGAAAAATATTATAAATAGTGGTAATATGAACACTAACATTGTAAAATCAGAACCAATGAAAATAGGAGCTTTAAAATAGGAATCATGGGCATATATGCCCGCACCAAACATTTTGATAATTTCTCCATATTGATTAACAATTTCATAGGAATTACTTGTATTAAAAGAAAATAATCCACATATAGTTATAATCAACAATAAAATTATAGTAGCTATAAATACAATTTTTAACATATTTTTACTCATCTTTATCGTTCCTTTTCTGATATAGCTCAACACTCTGAGATAATTTTTGAAGTTTAAAAACAAAATCATCAAGTTCTTCGCTTGTAAACATCTCAAAAAGTTTGTTTGTTTCCTGAGCGGCATGCACACTATTATCTTTAAAATAAGAATAGGTCTTTTCTGTCAGTTGAACTTTTAATGCTCTTGCATCTTGTTGAGATTTACTAATAGAAACATATCCTTTTGGTTCTAATAAAGATACCATTTTTTTTATATTTTGTCGTGTCGTTCCCATACATTCAGCGATATCGTTAATATTCTTTTCCGCTTTTCCCATCTTTTCAATTACAATTAATAAAAACCATTGTTTGAATGTAATATCAGGGAAGATCACATCCCCAATTTGACTTAATTTGTTCGCAAGTAATGAAATTGATCCAATTATAAATTCTTCTTTTTCTATCCTGCCCATAATTATTTACCTTTCATTTTATGCAACCTATTGCATATATCAATTATATATAACAGCTCACTCATTGTCAAGTATTTTTAACAATTAAAATTCTATATCATTTTGCGATTCAATAAATTACATCCGATCGTAATCATCATGTAAATAATGCAAACTATCAAGCAATATAAAAAAACAATTATTGAATTGTTTCAGACTGTTGACAAATAGGTTCAAAATGACTTATTTGTCTTTTTTTATGAAAAGTCAGATAAAATAAAGGTAACTTCTATTAAGCTATCTACACTAGGCATAATGATGTAAGGCGAACTTCTTTAGATTCATGCACGCATAAAGCAGAGTCAACTCTCGGTGGACTCTTTCTTTTGTTCTAAAGTATGTATTTCTTAAACCATACTTCGTTTTACCATCTGCAAAGACTCTTTCTATATGTTGTGGTCTTTGTTTATATATTTCTTTTACATCGTTATGATGTCTATAATCATTTACTATTTCTTTATATCCTTCCCATATATGTCTTAATAGTTGTTTTTGTTTACCTTTTGTACACTGAATTTTAAATGGGCAACCCAAACAGTCATGTTCATCTGCTTTATAAATAATATAACCATTTTTATCGATTCGACCTGTTGGTATTAAATCTTTCTCATTTGGACATATGTATATATTATTATATTCATCATAGGTAAATTCATATTTTTTTAAATAATTCTTTCGATATCCCTTTCTGGTATATGGAAAAGCAGGTATCATTTCTAAATCGATTAATGTTTTACATATATGGGGTGTGAGATACGCGGCATCTCCAACAAAATAATCGATTACTTTTATATCATAGTGATCTGTTAAATTTTCAAATGATTGATAAAAAGATACTGAGTCATGGACATTACTTCCATTGGTATCTACTGTTAATACATAATTGTTATTTTCACAAATAACACTGGTATTATATCCAAACATCTTTTCTTTATCACTTTTATAAAGCATTCCTGCATCTTTATCTA
>DICM01000007.1 GCA_002416285.1 Caryophanales bacterium UBA5026 | reverse complement strand
ACACAGATTTATTTACAGACTCGTTAGAACCACTTTTTATTTCGTGTAGAAATATTTCAATGCAGTTCTTTAGCTCTTTTTTACATTATATTAATTCTATTCTGATTCCTAGAACACCGTATTGTGATTGTTTTTCTTTTGTGTAAAATTCTTCTAAAACACTCTTTAGTTCTTCTTTTGTCATACTGTCATCAGCTAAAGTTGAAATGTTAAAATCTTTAAACATATCATCAAAAGAATTATATCTTAGAAGTCCAACTACATTTGCTTCAAAACTTTCGTTTAATTCAGGCTCTTTCAAAAACTTAATTGTATCTCCAATTTTTATTTCTTGTCTTTTTTCATCAAATAGTCTTATTTCTATTCTTTTTGTTCCATTCAATATAAATTCATAATATTTTGGTTGTAATTTCATTTCGTGTGTCATTTTATCTGTTCCTTCCTTTTTGTAATATTAATTGTTTTGTTTTAGTTGGATTATTACAAATTTCTCCATCTAAGCTAAATGCTTCATCCCATTTCCTTATTACCTCATATAAAGGATCATTTTCATATATAAATTTTATATATTGTGGCATATCAGCATTTCTCGATATACTTCTCATATCCTTTAATGTTAAGTATTCTTCAAATTCGGTAACATCATATAATTTTAATGCAAAACAGTTTTCATTATTTCTTCCATAATAATCTACTATTTCATTACCATCAGATCTTTTATCATATCCAGTCAATCTTAATATTTCATTCGTATTTCCGTGTAAAATATCATTAACTTTAATGTATCCAATTATCGCTTTATCTTCTTTGGCAGAGTAAACATATATTTTTTTATTTAACAAATCATTTTTAATTGGTGATTTTCTAAATTCAAATGGTTTTGTTTCTGCAAAAATTTGTCTTGCATAGTACGACATAATAGATATTATTGCAATCTTATTTTGTTTTTTATTTTCCATATAACCCTCCCGATGAATAATTATAACATAAATTGACATTTTTGGAAAAAATTGGTAGTGGTGCTAAAGGGTATTGTGATCATAAAAATAAGTTAATTGTAGTAAAAAAAGATTTGGGTAATTTAATGAGATTGAAGGTAGTTGTACATGAGTATGCTCATGCACTTGCTCATACCCATTTAGAAAATAATAATAAAGAATATAAAGAGCATCGTAACCAGTATGAAAGCGAAGCAGAAAGTATTGCTTATGTAGTGTGTAAATATTTAGGATTAGATGCAAAAGATTATTCAATGATGTATTTATACTCTTGGAGCAAAGATAAAGATTTTAAAGAGATTGATGATTCTTTAAGTACTATCGTTAACTATAGTAAAAAATAATAAATAATTTTGAAAATATTTATAATAAAGAAATGGAATTGTATCTTGAATTAAAAGTATGAATATTTGTTAAAAATCAGGAGGAATTAAAATAATAGTATTTAATCAAAAAGTAGAAAAATCACAGAAAGTTTTTAATGCAGTTATTAATGAACTGTATAAACTTGGTATTGTAATTGATGGAGTTGTAGAATCTTTTAATAATGGAAAAGAGCAGGGGACATTATTAAAAATATATGACAGATATAATCCAAAATTGGATATTTGTATATGGGCATATCTGCCCGATAAAAGAGAATACAATAATCAGATGCAAATTATTGTTGGGCGTCATACAAATTGTGATTATATAAATATGTGGTCAGGAGATAATTTAACCTATGAATTAATAAATCATAATGAAGCTAGAGAGATGCATAGAATGTGTCGTGATTATATTATGAATATAATTTTGAAGAATCTTGACAGAACGTATGAAGTAGATATACCAAAGATATAAGGAGGGATGATAAATAAAAAATAAAAGAATAAGTTCTTTAGGAGATTTAGTTATACAAAATGGCATTTTTTAAAAGATATATTATTTTCTTCATAAAATTTTAAAAATCGAAATAATATGTTGCATTATAATAGTGTTAGTAGTAGAATATAACACAATTATAAATTAAAGGGAGATTTTTGGTAATGAAATCAGATTTTAAAGAATATCAAAAAAAATTAGAATCACTAGAGAAACAAAAATATTGGAGCGAAGTAACTGAAAGATTAGCAAAATCACAAAAAATTACAGAAGAAATTACTCAAACTGAAGATTATATTAATTGGCTAGAGAACTTTACAATTGAAAATAAAAGCTTCTCTGATGATAGTTGGTTATACTGTCCAGAAAATATATCGATTGATGATAAAGATAAAGTATCAAAATTAAATAATTTTTATGATGTAATTCAAGTGTATGCTAATAAAAACTATATTTATGCAACGCCGAATAATTTTGGGAAACAATATTATGTAAAACATAACAATATTGGTTATGAAGTTGGAATAATGGTAGGACAGGGGACAACGTTTTTTGTTAAAAGGCAAAGAATAACCAGAAAAAATTCAGATTTTTTTATTGATTTTAAATTAATTCGAGAAAATAAAATAACAGCTAGAGCAGAGATGATTCGTAATAAATTAGTAGCTTTGGGTAATTTAATTGATGATATTTCTAATAGCGTTCCAGTAGAAGCGATTGAAGAAACAACTCAAAAAAGATTACAATTGCTAAAAGAAAAAATTTAAAGTAAAAATAAAAATTGGAGAATCCACTTTAATTAGGTACTATTGATAAATTATTGTAATCTGACTTTAAAATAAAAAGGAATCAGGATTTTATGAAAAAAGATATAATATTGTTGACATATTATCAAGTGATAGCATTTATGTATAGAATTGATGAAATGAGAAAAGAAAATCAATTTTTTAATGATGGAATTTCTCAAGAGTTCGAATATTACGTTATTCAAAGAACTGAAGAAATTGTTAGTACTTATCCTCAACTTAAACTAAAGATTTTCTATGGTGCAGATAAATATAAAATATCCAAAAGTATGTTTGATTATTTGAATAGATTGACGGGAATAAATCCTTTAGATGAAGAAACCATTAAAAAGTATATTCCGTTAATTCAAGAAGTTGAAGATAATACGAGAGAAAAATTTGAAGAAGGGTTAAGAAGAAAATAAATAATTTGTAGAATCCCTTTGATATCGTGCTATAATAATAGCACGTTTTTTCTTTAATTATAAGAAAAAACTGTTTTATTAAGGTGTTTTATAATTTGTTTTGTTCAAGATATGTAAAATATAACTTTAAAGAATTGATCCTATATAATTATTTCATTATCATATTTGAACTGCAAATGGTTTTTTGTATCTAATTATGATAATGAATAAAATAAAGGAAGTAGTTTAGGTTCAATACCATGCCAATTAAAACTAAATCCGATTCTTTTTTGAATAATAAATTCAAAAATTAAATTTGCAACTATGTTTGTTATAATTTAACTGTAATAAAAAAACTATCGATAATTAGAAGAGTTTCTAAATCAATAGTTTTTCTAAAGAAATAATTTCTCATATCATGTTGGAGATTTGTAGAAAAATTCTCTTTTTTTATCTAATACATAAATCAACAAAGGTGTCAGGTAAACATCTACATGATGAAATATCAGATAATTTTATAGTGACGAATGAGTCGGTAGCACAATAGCTTGGACGCCCACATTGACTTTTACCTTCTACAAGAATGCGGCATTGACAAGAGTCATTATTAACGCATTCTACACGGAATACGCAAGATTTCTCTCCTCCTTGACAACCGCTATCATTTCGTCTAACTGGGTATTGAAGCTGACGATTTTCAGCAGTATAGAATGTTATAGGTCTTGTATTAAATAAATTGCATATATTTTCCTCACCGAGAACATCTCTACAACATCCCTCCTGTGATTCATTACTAACAGCTTCTCTTTGTAGTCTTTCAATTTTTTCTAAGGTCTGTCTAATGTCACAACAATTATTGTTGTTGTTATTATTGTTGTAACAGCAATTTCCATAAAACATATTTTCACCCCTTTCACTTTAACATATTCCTTATTAATTTTTTGAAACATTATTCAAACCTAATTATTATAATATTTATATTAAAAGGTGGAACAATTGGGAGATAAATGCATATAATAATCCTATTATTATAATAATGATCATTATAAATAATACTATTTTTCTTATATCAGTTAGCAATGATTGTTCACTGTTGATTTTTATTCTAGTAATTACCGAAATTTGTTCTTCAGAGTACCATTAGAGATTAAAAGTTCAGTAAAATTTTACTGAACTTTTTCATATTTTCTAAAATTAATAATTCTTTAGAATGTAGGGATAGAATTCATTTTTCCTATATGTCATTATTCGTAATATTGGAAATCATTTAATTACTTAATTGAACAATGGTTAAAGAGCGATTGCTATAACCTAAAATCGGGAAATCCGTACTAATACTTGCTCCTACTTCATCTCCTGCTGTTAGAGCAGCCTGAGCGACAAATGTCGAACTATCACGATTGGATATTTTAAAAAAGGTAGTAGTATCTCCAAAGAGTGGTGTACCATTGACAGTCAGAATAGCATTTAGATATGGTTGATCTGGATCTGGATCAGTAGTCGCTTCGGCGTTAATAGAGATTGTTATTTGATAAATTCCGTCTTCTCCTACCACTAATTCATTTCCAGATACGCTAACTGTAATATTACCTGACAAAGGTCCAACCACATTAAATGGGACAAGCTCGAGTGTAGTACCGGGAGTCTCTATACTACTTCCTCTTAAGGATCCGAAAGCCAAACCGGTTTCTTCAACTATATTATGAACTAAAAGACTTGCGGTCAATGGTGTAGCTGACGAATAGTAAATTGTTTGATCAGTAGAATTAATTAAAGATACTGTTACCGGTGCTGAAATTACGTCAATAACACCTAATCCGTATACTTCACCTGGCTTAATTGGTGAGTTACCTTCCAATAAATCTCCCTGTGAGGAAGATAGTGAAAAGACTATTCCCGTTTGCGATAGTGATGATTGCGTCGCTACCCACCAATCGAAAATATATTGACCTGGCTCATTTAATGTTATAACGCCAGTTGTCGGATTATAACTAATATTACCAGTAGAATACACAGTTTGATCAAATATTACATTTGCGTTATCCACAACAGAACCAGAGATTGTTCTTTCAATTTGTAAAATTTCATTCATATTAAACTATCACCTCTATTGTCATAGATTTTTTATCATTTATTGATTTATTATACGTATACATCTTATTCTCCTTTCTATAATTATCTTATGAGAATATTTTAAATGAGAAACAACAGTAATCATAGCTTTTCGTAAAAGATGATAGCAATTTTGTATGGAGAATATTAGTTTTATTGTTATAATTATATAATAGGAGATGAACAAATGGATAATTGGAATGTTTTGAGAACAAAAGATGATATTGATAGTCTTATGGGTAATTTCGATGGTTTTCATGATAGTTGTATCACTGGAATTCATTATGTAACTGGTATGTATGTTGATGAAAAAAAAGCAATGGGAAATGATAATGAGAAAAGTAGTTTAGTAGTTACTTTTCAAAGTCAATGGAGTAAACCAATAACAATAAACTTTATACAGATAAAAGAATTAAATATTAATTTCAATGAAAAATATTTTGAAAATATATTTGGAGTTGATTTTTATATTAAAGAGGATTTTATATATTTTGTTGTGGACGGAGATTTTGATGAGAAAAACTTTAATCAGGAAATAACGTATATTATATGTAAAAAGGTAATGTATAAGCAGGATTAATGATAACTTTTTTCTAAACCTCATGTGTATGTGGTATACTTATAGCAATGATAATATTAGTTTTTTCATAGAATTTTTCAGATTTTCTTCTTGAAATGGGCACTTTAAAGGTACAAATTAGTATTAACTAGTTTTAAATGGAGGTAGTTTATGAAGTTTATTAAAACTTTCTTTTCTATAATTTTGTCGATTATTTTTGTAATAGTTCTCGCAGTAGGAATCTTTGTGTGGACCACGAATTCATTCATATCAAAGAAAAATTTGAAGAGTATGTTTAATGATATAGGCATTGAAAATCTAATCAAAGCTGATCTCGAAAACAATGTAGAAATAAATAATAATTATTTTAAAATTCCTGAAGTCAAGGATTTAATTAGTAATTATACGAATCATGCCCTTGATTACCTCTTTGATGACAAGGATATCCCTAAAATTACTGAAAATGATATCGAGAAAATTGTTAATTCAAATTATTATAAGGATGTCTTGGGAATAAGTTTATCTGAAGAGGAGAAAGCGGAGTATTCAGAAAGTTTAAAAGAGGCTTATATAAATATTGACGAAGCTATTGAAAAGGAAATGAGTACTGTTAAAAAGGACTTATTTGAAGATGAAACTTTAAGAGTAATTCTTTCAAATAATTTTATCCTTACTATTATTATTTCACTAATTGTTTTAGCTATATTGATTGGAATTTGTAGATGGAGTTGGTATCGACCATTTTCTTGGATCGGTATATCAATGATTGTTGCTGGGGGATTGAATATAATGTTAAATATTATAATTAATCCAATGCTCTCCACAGAACCTAATGACTTTGTAGCAGATAATATAAAAGGTCATTTATTAACAGACTGGTTAAGTAATGGATTACTTATTATATTTTTTGGTTTTATATTGTTATTTTGTTATTTCATTCTAAATAGGAAATTTAATGAGCTTGAGGAAGATAAGCTATTAGATAATTTATAGAAACATAACATTATTAATTATAAAAAAACCAGATAATACTGGTTTTTTTCTGTAAATGATTAAAAATAATCAATTAAAGAGTTTTTTTATATATTAAAACTTTGTGTTTTTCTATTTGTCTCTCGTTTAAGTCGATATCACTTAAGGTAACTAATTTTGAATATTGCTGAATAATATTATCAGCGACTTTCTCCATGCCATCTCTATTGGAAAGAACAATAAAGAATTCTTTTTGACTATTAATAAGCGGGACGATAATTTTATTTTGTACTTCCTCACTACTTATTCGATCAATTTCATCATACTCATGTTCTTCATCATAGTAGTAAGTAAGATATGGACAAACAGATACAAAGACATTGCTTTGCAATGTTTCCCTACCAGTAAAATTTTTTGAATATAACTGTAGGTTTGGTGCTATTGGTTTAATAGGATCATTTGGTTCGTATACGATTACCTGCTTATATATATTTGCTAGATAATGTGCAAGTTCTAATTCTCTCCCACCACCAATTTCACAAATGTTGTGATATTTCTCTGGATCAAATAGATTTTGCATAATATATGCAACATATAAGTGTCGATTATTAATTGCCCTTTCTGCTTGTTTTCTTGCAAGTGAATATGCATTTAAATTTTCCAAAATATTCCTCCTCCTTCAAAGGGAGAACTACAATAACACTAAGTGTGAGAAAAGTCAAATTGATATGATTCATATAAAAATAGTTCATAGTAATATACTATATTTTAAATATTTGTTATAATAATTTATAGAAATAAAATATGTTTTATTGGAGATGATGCAATGACAAAATTTTTGTTTATAAGACATGGTCAACCTGATTATTCTTATTTAAAGAATAATATTTCTATGATTTCTATGAATTCCCTTGCTTTTCTAACTGAAAAAGGAGTTGAACAGGTAATAAAAGTATCGAAAGACCCTAGATTGACAGAAGCTGAAGTATTAATATCTTCTCCTTATACAAGAACAATGCAGACTGCTTCTATTCTTTCCAATCATTTGGGCCTTCCAATAGTTGGTGAAATAAATCTTCATGAATGGAATACAAATAATTTTAATGTACAACAGGATGCTAAACAGAGAATGAAAAATTACATTCAAGCTCAACAAGATTTTAATATTAAAAGTATCCGGATTTCCAGAGAATATGAATCTTTATATGCTGTACAAAGTAGAACTGTGGATGTTTTAAAGAAATATTTAATTTACAAGAAGGTTATAGTTGTAACACATGCTGGCGTGATCTACTCGCAAACTAGGAAGAATAGTCATTATTGCGATATTCTCTGCCAAGAGTATGATCTTGAAATGATTGAAAATACAGAAAAGACTTTGAAGAAACTTTTTAGAAATATGGATAAATGAATTAAGCTATATCTGTTACGAGAAATGCAAAAAGAGCAAAATAAATAAAATGTCAAATTTCGATGAAAATCATTTTTAGTTAATGAGCATTAACAAGTGGAAAATATACCTTATCTAGAGATTACTACTTACGAAGAACTTTAATGAGATACGTTGAATGATATAAATGTTGGTAGTTTCATTAAGTTAGGAAATTTTTTAAATCACAATAATCCTTTTTAGTTATCATAAAATTTTTGATACTGTAATATTATGTTCATTCAAATAAGAATGATAGTATAAGAACTTTTAAATATTTAGTGAATATAAAAATATATTACAATCGAATTTTGAAAAACATAGTGTGGTGAAACAGAAACCATACTATGTTTTTTATTAATTTAAATTCATAATGATAGAAATCTTATATGTTTTAAGTCGCGACAGTTTTCAAGCGTCTGAATAAATTATATATGAAAGGAGGAATATATGAATTCATATGAAAGAGCATTACAAAAAATACGTCATGATGAGCAGTTTAGACCAATAGCCTGTTGCAATAATATCTCTGGAATAGGTGCAACTGGTCCAACAGGTCCAACAGGTTCAACCGGCCCAACTGGCCCAACGGGACCAACTGGAGCAGCAAGTACAGTGCCAGGACCGACAGGTCCAACCGGCCCAACTGGCCCAACGGGACCAACTGGAGCAGCAAGTACAGTGCCAGGACCAACAGGTCCAACTGGCCCAACGGGACCAACTGGAGCAGCAAGTACAGTGCCAGGACCAACAGGTCCAACAGGTCCAACGGGACCAGACGGATTAATCGGAGCAACCGGCCCAACCGGTCCAACGGGACCAGATGGATTAATTGGAGCAACCGGACCAACCGGTCCAACAGGACCAGATGGATTAATTGGAGCAACCGGACCAACCGGCCCAACGGGACCAACCGGCCCAACTGCTCCATTCTTAGAAGAACAACATTCTGTAATTACATAACGGCTGATTATATCAGTCTTTTATATTGTTCTCATCTATAACTTCCCTAATAAACATCTAGATTGAATCTTATTGCGTAAAATAGAGGGTCTATTCTTCAATAGAAACGACCTTAGTATAAAACAAAAATCAGCAAAGAAGTATTCTATATTATTGATTTAGTATGATATAATATTTACTAGATAATAATGAAAACAAATAAGTCTATATCAATAATGTAATGGAGGTAAGTAAGATGATAATAGTTGATTCTAATAAGCAGTTAATTGAAATCAATAGCGATTTCATAAATTTAAGGACTACGGCGGAAGAACGAACAGAATTATATCATTTTTGTTCTCTCAACTCATTAAAAAAAATAATAACTTCAAAAAGTTTACGTTTAAATAATTTAAATAATTTTATAAACAACGACGATTATGAGAAAAGAGGGATTGGAAAAGAATTTCTTGGTCTTGTTTTTATTTCTTGTTTAACACATTCTAAAAAAAATAAAAATTTGTGGTGTGAATTTGGAGATGATGGAAGAGGTGCTAAATTAACATTTAAATATAGCGGAGTTTTTCATGATGAATTATTTGATAAAAATAGAATGATAGAGGCATATTCAAAAGATGACGACTTAATATGCAAATTTGGATTTAGCGTCAGTAATACGAAAGCGAAACAATTAACAACTTCCCCTAATTTTTCAACAAATATTATTACTGAATTGATACTATCCGATGTAAAATATTCAAATTTAGAACCTCAATCAACTGTTGATATAAATAATGAAAACTATTTAAACTTATCAAATGTGTCTAGAATAGTATTACAGAAGTATGCTGATGAATTTGAAACAAGAGTAATTGGAATTTTAAGAAGTGTCAAAGGGACTACTATTGAAGATATCTCCTATTTATTGGTTCCACTAAATCTTGATAAATACCCATTGAATATTGAATATGGAAGAAAAGTTTCAAAAAATGAAAAAGATAATATACAAAATATGCTTTGAACTAATCATTGTCAGATACATAAATATACAAAAAATTCAATTAATTGATATTTTCTTAATACCTTATACTCAACTACAATGGCAATCAAAAAAGGCTGATTTATCAGTCTTTTTTTAGAAAAAAGAATCATTGCCTTAAGAAACAATGATTCAGACTATAAACAAACAATATTTTAGTAATTGTTATCGTTTAATAGATTATCTATTATTTTCGTATGATGTCAATACTTTTTAATAACTTCCCACATGTGTCATAAGCTAAATTATTGTTTTTATCTGTAAACAAAATCTCATATTCACATATTTCAGCAATCTTACAAACTGTTTCAAACTTCGGCGGTCTTTTATTATGTTCTATTTCCGAAAGTGAATTTTGTGCAATGCCTACTTCTTTTGCGAGTTCAGTTTGTGAAATTCCGCTTTCTATTCTCATCAATTTTATCATGTCACCAATCATTATAGCACCTCGATTTATTTTACAATATTATCTCATAGGAAGATATTGACTTATCTGCCATACAGATGATACACTATGAATGTAGTAAAATTTGTATACATGAAAGGGGAAATTTACATGAAGCAAAATAAAATGACCGATCAAGATTTTTTAAATAGTTTTATAAATGACAGGGTGGATATGGTTTTAGCCAATCTAAAACGGAATAAATCTCCTGAAGAAGAAAAAAAGATTTTTGAAGCCGAACAATTTATCCAAACTTTATCAGAAGATAAAAGAAAATTGATTGAGAATTTGATTGACGATGCTATGATTTTGCTATCACTAGAAGAACCATTCCTTTATAGACAAGGTTTTATCGATGGTATTAAAGTGGCAAAAACATTTATGAAATTATAACATTTCTTTATCCATATTCATAGAAAAGCCCAAACCAAGGGCTTTTTGCTATTTAAGTGAAAAAGCATACAAAAAGTTTATCGCTTACAGGTTTGCATGTAGAGGAAAAAAGCAAGTGTTTTCTACTTACTCTCCCCTACATTATAAACCACCAATAACCGCTCTGGTTACGCTTCCGTATTGCCATATCCTGTTATTGGTAATCTTAGTTTATGTATTTCATAGAATTATGCTAATGCTTCATCATTTATCAAAATTCTTTCCAAGGATCCGATTCGCTCCACGGTATTTGGGTGACTGCTCTTGATTTTCTCTAGTACCGTCATTTTCTGTCCTAAAGTCATTTCATTTAATATGTATAATACTTTTAACAATCCCTCACCATATCCTAACGTATAGGAAAACTTATCGGCTTTAAATTCGTTTACTCTGGAATTAATAAGTAAAAGACATTGAACAAGGAAAAAAACAAGGTTCATAAGTAGGCTTGAAAGCACTCCAAAGAACTTTGCCAATGCGAAATCATCGTCCATAAAGATACCTACCGCCAGGAAAACTAACTGGATTAGCTTTGCCATAACCCAAAGAATCCAAAAGACGGTATTGCCAACAAGCAAAAATGATTGTAATGCAGTATCACCATTCACAATATGACCAAATTCATGCCCTAGGATTCCCTTTAGTTCTTCATCAGTTAGATTCATAAGCGAACCTTTTGTAACGGTTATCGTATTACTTCCAATTGCGTAAGCATTGATATCCAAGCTATCATCAATATAATAATTGATGTTTTTTTGAATCTTGGGGTATTGTGTCTTTACCTCGTCATAAACTTCATTGAACAAGACTGAAAGTCTTTCAATTTCGTCTCTTGTTTGCGGTTTTCGACTTCCGAACAATATTCGTAAAAAGAAACTACCTATTGGACTAATAGAGACAAGAGCAATGCTTAATTGTATTCCTAGAACAATCCAAAAGTCTTGTTCGGGGAAAGCCCATATTAAATTGTCAAATAAGGCTGTTAATAATAACACGACAAACATAATAATAAGATTGTTCACACTGATTTTCATACCTTTAAAATATCCTTTCTTAAAATGGTTTATTGATATTGATAGGGCAGCTTATTTTTTTGTCTTTGCTGACAATGTATCCTTTTCCAGTTTCAAATTTTTTAATGTCGTCCGGGTGCAGTGCAAATTCATGCACTTTCCGTATACTACCTTTACCGTTGGTTGCTCCCTCGTCTATTTGATAGGTCATATCAAGCGTTTTATAAGTCCCAACAATAGAAGCCCATTCCTCGGCATTGACTGGGCTATTTTGTCTTAGGATTATATAATTATTACAATTTTCGATAACTTGATTTTTAAAGTGTTCACTGACAGAAGCGGTCAGATCGGAAAGACTTTGTGACGCTAATACACAAGTGACACCGGCTGACCGGCTTTTATTTACCAAATCAAGTAAAGAATTAGAAGCATAAACGTTAATTTCATCAAAAATGAAAAACCGCCGTTTCATTTCCTCACTGTATAATTTTGAAATGGCTTTCTTACTATCAATAATGACAAGGTTTCCAAACAAGGGTGAAAGTTCCGGGTAAAGTAAGGGATTCAGCACAAACATAATAACTGCATTTTCTTTTAAAGCCGTATAAATATCAATTCCATCATCAGAAAAAATGGTTCCTAACTCTGATTCTAGGAGAGTAGAGAAACGGGCAATTGCACTTTGGGCAATGTCTCCGCTTTGCTTGGAAAGGTTTTTATTATCAAGGTCTTGCTCTTTGGAGAGTTTTCCTTTTTGGGTGAGTTCCTTGCTTAATATCAAAAAGGCATTCTTTTCGATGTATTTTACAATAGTACGAAAAGAGATAGGAATTTCTGCTAATGTGATAAGGTCTATCACTCGTTGCAAGTACCTTTCTACATTCAGCTTGTAATGTTCCTCACTCCAAGTTGATAAGTTAATCAGCATATCCTTGATTACCGTACTACTGGTATTGCAAAACGGATTGTACTTATCCGATGTTTCGGGGTGGTTTAAATCAATTACATAAACCTTTTTTTCTCTTCCTAAAATCTTTACAACGTCCAGTAAACTATCTTTACCAGTATCTCCTTTGCCGTCTATAATAAGCATAGGAAAGTCATATTTTATACCAGAATCAATGAAATTTGCTAAGGCAACGGTTTTTCCACTTCCAGTTGTTCCGCACACGTAAACGTGTTTAGCGTTGCAAGGGAGATATACCTTACGTTTTCCAGTCGTTCCAATATAGATACAATCTTCAAGTGGTGCTTTCTTCTCCGGTAAAAAATCGGTTTTCATTTTGTTATTGTATTTTTTCTCTACATGAAACCAATCACCACTAAACTTTGTTACCACATTCATCAGGAAAAGAAAGCAAAGAAAAATGATTCCAATCGATAGAATCATTAGTAAGTCCATACTAGTCATCTTTTAACACCTCGCAAGTATAGAGTATGCTCGCACCTGAATATGTGGATAGGACATTTTCAACAGTTCTACATAATTTTTTGTTATCTTTCGAAATCACCCAAACTTGATAATCATAATTAATATAGTTTAGCTGAACATTTTCACTTATCCTAGACTCTGCTTTTAACGAAAGTTCAATTTCGTATGCGTAAGTCTCACCATTTTTTTCTATTATAAAGTCAGGGTAATGTTTCCTTGTTCCAAAACCATCTTTGGAATGTAATTCTTTTTCACTGGTAATAGAATCCATAGAAATATTCTTTACAGAAACAAAATATAAGACGGTATCTAAGACTAGAATATCATGTTTCAATTGGTCTAGTCGTATCTTATCCTCTCGCTTATTTAAACCGATTAAAACACGTCCTTTATGTGACAACGTATAAACTGGAGGAACTCTATATAAAAGATATTCCCGATTCAAATATCCATTATCAAGGAGATACTTTAATCTACGGTAAAACGTCCGCTTGGAGGAATGTTTGGAAAATCTATTCAAATGTCGACCTAATAAAAAATGCCATTTTCCAGTTAGATATAATAGTTGTCTTTCTTCTTCACTAAGATTCATATTTCCCCCTTGGTTTTATTTTGTACAGTATATAAACTGAAAAGGACAAATAGAACAGGTAAAAAAGAACGAAAAATTCTAAACTGGACAAGGGAAATAAGAAAAAAGAAACAAAGAGATCACTCTTTATAAAAGAACAAAAGATTATGGTATTAAAAAAAACTAAAGGTAGCAAAATCAAATTCAGCTTTTAAAGATATGCGAAGCATATCAAAGAGAGAAAAGAGGAAAAAAGATAAGAAAGGGGTCAAAGGGGGAACAAAAGAAAAAAGGAGATTAGCCGATACAGTATCTCAATGTCTTGTTCCCCCTCATAAACATACACACACTACTAACTACTACACCATACACACCACAACGAACCAACAAAAAAAGAAAAACAAAACAGTATGCAGAATAAAAAAGAAAAGTATCACGTTGTTTCAGATGGGTCTCGGGTAATCTTAGCCGAGACCCATCTGAAAAATTTCTTTGATTTCTGCGGTTTTTACGCCTTTTGGTATTCTTTTTTTGTGGCACTTGTAGATTACCCCTCTATGTGCCATGGTTCGTTGTGGGTTATATAAGAAAATAATCTAAGAATAAATATGCTGAAATGATTATTTCCCTATCATATTTATTTTCTAAGCAATAACCGGACACCTTCTGCTAGAGTATACTGGACAATCACTCTTTCATAAGATATATCAGAGGGAGGGATAAAAATGTTACCGGAAAATTATTTAGAACAATTAGAAGAACAGAATCCCAGTAAAGAAGAACTTATAAACATAGAAAAAATTCATATAGATACTACTCTACCAGAAGAAAAAAGACTGGAAGAATTTATCAAACAAATCAAAAATCCATATCATTTTAAAAGCGGAAATGTAAGTGTTTCAATTGGATATAAAGATTGTGACACTCTTAGAAATATTGTTTCCAATTACTTTATTGAAACCAAATTGTAAAAAAATCAAAAATATTCTATAATAATATCGTTATGTAATTATAGATAGAGGGAGGTTTATGGGCAGAAGAAATTTTGATACTGCCAAAGAAAAGGTATGGAAAACAGCTAAGAGTATTCGTTTATCGCGTGAAGATGGAAATGATGAAAGTTATTCAATACAAGGACAAAGGGAAACAATAGATTATTATATAGAACATAGTGAAGAAAATTTTGTAGTAGTTGACGAATATGTGGACGACGGAAAATCTGGAAGTGATGTTGACCGTGAAAACTTTCAACGAATGATAAATGACATTGAAAAAGGTCGCATTAACTGTATTATCGTATGTGACCTATCAAGGTTATCAAGAAATTTTGCTCAATCAGGACAACTACTAGAAGAATACTTTGTAATGAAAAATGTCCGCTTTATTAGTCTTAATCTTCCAAAACTAGATAGCTATAAAAACCCTGAAGAAATAAGCAGCTTAGGAACGCATATGCAGAGTGTCATGAATGATCACTTTGTATATGAGACTTCTTTAAAAATTAGAAACAAATTAGAAGTTAAAAAGAAAATAGGTTTATTTGTAGGAGCATTTGCACCCTATGGATTACGGAAAGACCCTGACAACAAACATCATTTACTAATTGATGAAGAAGTCGCCCCTATTTGTCGTGATATGCTTGATTGGGCTTATGAGGGAAAAAGTAAACGGTGGATTGCTATGAAATTAAATGAACTTGGAATCCCTAGTCCATCGGTATATAAGAAACAAAAAGGGTCACTTTATTTTAATCCTCATGTTACAAACAGTAATAGCCTATGGACTGATAGAGTTGTAAGAGAAATTCTTACCAATGAAATGCTTATCGGAAATATGGTTCAGGGAAAAGGAAAGATAAAAAGTCATAAAGTACATATCTACGAGGGAAACCCAAAAGATGAATGGATAATCGTTCCAAACAGACATAAAGCCTTGTTTGATAAAGATAAATTTTACAGAGTTCAAGAACTATTTAAAAATGATACTAAAGCCATGCCAGGGAAACCAGTTGAATATCTATTCAGTGGTTTGCTAAAGTGTGCGGATTGTGGAAGAGCTATGCACCGCTCCAAAACAAAGGATAAAGTATATTACAAATGTAAAACATATAAGGATTTATCTAAAACAGCTTGCTCAATCCATAGTATCAGAGAAGATGAACTGGAAAAAGCAGTGTTAGAGGCTATCAATTCACAATTAATCCTGATTGAAGATATAAGTAAAATGATTGAACAAATCGAAAATTCCCCTATCACCAAGAACGAATTGACAAGAATAAAAGAAGCATTACAAAAACAGAATTTAGAAATCACAAAGTTAAACGGAAAAAAAGATGGTTTGTATAATGACTGGAAAGACGGTATTATTACCAAAAATGATATGTTCCGTCTAAGAGAAAATTATGAAAAACAAATTGAAACGATAGAAAAAAACATAAAATCTTTGGAACATGAATTAGACTTAATGGATAATGGATTAAGTAAGGAAAATCCTATATTTTCTTATTATAAAGCCTTTAATCAGTTAGAAAGACTAGATAGGGATATTGTTCTTAAATTAGTTGATAGAATCTATATACATGAGGAAAAACGTATTCATATAGATTTCAGGTTTAAAGACCAACAAAAACACTTGCTTTCATTAATTGAAGCAAACAAAAAAACCTTAGAAGATGAACCATCTAAGGTCAAAAAACTAAAACGATAATAAAAAGTGTCCTTTCAAGAACGGTGCAACGGGTCCAACCGGCCCAACAGGCCCAACAGGATTAGGTGGATTGCAGGTTCAATTGCAAACAACAGATGCAACAACAATAGCTGATGATGCACCAATTATTTTTAATACTGTTTTAAATAGTTTATCACCAAACATTTCTTATAACGCAACAACTGGAGAGATTACAGTAACCGCTTCAGGAATATATTATATAAATTGGTGGCTAGGAATCGATGGTTCAACAGTAGCACCCACAATTACATATGCAATCGTTACTTCAGCAGGGGATACGATTCTATCTTCTAGTCCTATTTTATCTGACAATATGTCTGGCAATGCCTTATTAGATATCACAGCAAGTGTGGGTACTCCCGTTATAATTCAATTAGTTAACCAAACGGGAAATGATACCTTTTTAGGATCGCCACTTACAAAAGCAGATTTGACGATTCTTCAAATCACATCAGCTTAAAATAACTTTCTATTTAAACTGTTAGCAGAATATTGTTAACAGTTTTTCTTTAGGAAAGAAAAACTATTTACTTTTTTTTATACACAAAAATTGATATAATGAATATAGAGTAGGCTATTAGTTATATTTACAGTTTCCATTACTTATTGAAATCTATAGTATGTATAGTTTATCACTTTATACTGTTATGGGTTTGAATGAACGGAGGACAAAATGATAATAGAACAAGAAATAACTGTTTTAGTAACTTCATCATATCAGGAGTTACATCATAAACTTACAGAATATGATTTTGAAATAAAAGAAGACTATTTTATTGATGATTATTATATGATTGACAAATCTATAAATCTAATGGAATATGACAAATTAGAAATATTAAAGAAGTGTATATTAGTACGTGATATTATAGGAGTTGAAAAGACTCTACTATATAAATATAAAGAATATGATTCTAATGGGAATATTTTAAAACAAGGGAAGGTAAAATGCCCTATTGATGAAGTCAATAAAGCAATTCATTTTATGGAAGCAATTAATTATCGAGAATTATTTCATATAAAAGATCACTGTATTACTTATACGAATGACGATAGTGAACTAACAGTACAAATTATTAATGACGGCTACATTTTTATAGAAATGGAAGATAGATCACGTTTTATTGATCGAGATTATAAGAATATTGAAGAAATGAAAGAAGATTTGGAACGATATGATTTACCTTATCAAAAGGATAATTATTTTGTTAAGAAGGCTTTAATCATGTTGGAAAAAGTAATCCAGATGGAACAGAAAAAGATATAATATGACAAATTAATATGTTATATAAATATGGGAGGTTATGTTATGGACTTATTTCATTCAATTAATCGTCGTAAATCATGTAGAAAATATGATATGAAATCATTAAATGAAGAACAATTGTTGGAAATTCGGGAAGTGATTAAAGAATTTGATATCTTAAATAATACTGCATTTAATTATCGTTTGGAGACGAAAATAAAAGGGAAATTCTTAGTAGAGGCTCCACACTATCTAATTATTAGTGGTAAAGGTGAACCTGGAGAGTTAGAAAATATTGGTTTTCTATTTGAACATTTGATTCTTTGGTTTGATGAACATGATATTGGCAGTGTTTGGCTTGGATCAGCAACAGGAATTGAAGAAAATAAAAATGATATTATTGGAATTGCTTTTGGGTATTCTACCGAGTCAGTACATAGAGAAGAAAATCAATTTAAAAGAAAGAAATTAAAAGAGATTACCAACGCACCTGATGACCCTTATATGAAAGCTATTCTTTATGCTCCTTCTGGGATGAATCTTCAACCATGGTATTTTGAAAAGAGTGATGATCATGTATTAGTATATAAACAGAAACTAAAATTACCATTTTCTAAGATTTATAAATTGACAGATCTAGATATGGGAATAGCCTTATGTCACTATCAAATTGCTTCTAAAAAATTTAACAAAGAATTTCATTTTGAACGAAAAGAAGATAATTTTTCAAAAAAAGGGTATGTGTTGTTTGGCGAAATTAAATAGAAACTGTTGTTTAAGAAATAATAGGATTAGTGGTTTAGCAGGGTAGAAAAATAAATCGTGAATTGTTTTAATATTTAATTTATATGTCTATTATTTAATCAACTCATTTATTATATCTATGTTATAATTGTCAAAATATGGTATAATATGTTTAATTGAAGGGCTCGTATAGACTTTGGTTTGTTTTACGAGCTTTTTGTATACAAAAAATTAAAATTTATTCTTATATTTAACGATAACTATATAATAGAAATAGGATGTGGGTTTATGAAAAAAATTGTTCTTATGTTATTTTTTATGTGCATAATTATCGTACCGTTTCAAGTTAGAGCACTTATTATTGGCAATTTGAGTACGAAAGGAAACGGGGTAGTTAAATCTGGAGAACAGGTTACAATTACCTTACAAGCACCTACTAGTGTATATTCTGAGAATGAGGGGATTTGGCTTATCTACTTTAACTTGGCTTATGACAAATCATATTTAGCATTAACAGAAATTACTTCACCAGGGTTTAATACAATTGTTCAATATCATGGTGATGGAGCATATTTGATTAGTGAGGCAATTGAAAATTCGAATGTCAGTGGAATGTGTGTTAATGGATTGCTTTTTTGTGGAACCTATAGTGTAACATTAAAATTTCAAGTTACCAATGTTACCGAAGCTATTACAACATCTATATCTACAACAGATTTTAGAATTGCAACGCTTGTTATAACAGAAGATAGAGAATATACAGAGAATGATGCGACTGAGATAATATCTTCATCATCTGCAACGCATGTCTTATCGTTAAGACCAAATACTACTACTGCAAAAGAGGAAACTCCAACAATTGTACCAGAAAAACAACAAACTACGGAAAGTACAAAAAAGACTACAACCGTTACTAAATCTAGTAATAATTATTTAAAGTCAATGGAAATATCAGATCACAATATTGACTTTAATAAAGATAATACCAACTATGAGGTTGCTATTGATAGTAATGTTAATTCTTTAGATATTAAACCAGTTGTTGAACATGGGAGTGCATCGTATAAAATAAGTGGGAATGAAAACTTAGAAGATGGAAGCATTGTTAAAGTAGTAGTTTCTGCTGAGAATGGTAGTACTAGAGAATATGATATTAAGGTTAAAAAAACTCAAACAAATTCAGAAGAAACCAGTAATGGTCAAATAACTGATAACAAAGAACAAAAACCTGAGAAAAAATTTGATAAGCTTACTAACAAAATCGTTTTTATTGTTGGGGGCATATTTGGATTGTTTGTTCTAATTGGATTAATATGTATCATAAATAATATAAGAGATAACCGAAGATTAGATAAACTTTTAGATGATGATAAATAGTATTTAAAGATGTAGGACAAAATAGAATATAATAGAAAATATCAAATTGTGTTTATTTACATAGTTAATTCCCTTTTTATCTGAAAATTTGCTGTAAAAGATAATTATTGTATAATAATAGTTGTAAAATTATATATGATATTATATAATGATGAAGGACAGTAGTCCTTTATTTTTACAACATGTGTTAGCTTAAGCTAACAAAAGGAGGAAAAAATGGAAAAATTATTACAAATCAGTAATTTACATGCTGGAGTTGAAAATAAAGAAATTTTAAAGGGACTTAATTTAGAAGTTAATCACTCAGAAATACATGTCATTATGGGACCAAATGGTACTGGGAAATCTACATTATCATCTGTTATTATGGGAGATCCTAATTATACTGTAAATACGGGAAATATTACTTATGATGGACAAGATTTACTTGATATGAGTGTTGATGAACGTGCACGTGCTGGAGTTTTCTTAGCAATGCAGTATCCGAGTGAATTAAGTGGTGTTAATAATTTACAATTCTTAAAAACAGCTATCAATGCGAAACGAGATCCAAAAGATCCAATTAAGTTATTAGATTTTTATAAATTAATTACAAAGACAAAAACAAAACTAAAAATGAAAGATGACTATACAGAACGTTTTGTTAATGTTGGATTTTCTGGTGGCGAAAAAAAACGAAATGAAATTTTTCAAATGATTTTATTAGAGCCGAAGTTAATTATTCTAGATGAGATTGATTCAGGATTAGATATTGATGCAATTAAAGTTGTTGGCGAAAATATTATGGATTACTATAATGAGCACAAAGAAACTACAGGAATTATTATCATCACGCATTATCCGCGATTATTAGAATATATTAAACCTGATTTTGTACATATTATCAAAGATGGTGTAATTGTAAAGACTGGTGATGCTTCTTTAGCAACACACTTAGAGGAAGTTGGATATGATGAAGTCTGAAATTCTTGAAAATTTAAGTAGCAGATATTCAAAAGTAGAACTAAAACCATCCGAAACAATTGAGATAAAGAAATCAGGAATTTATACTCTAACATTAAAAAGTGATACTAAAATTAATGTTTTTGCAAATACAGATATTATATTAGAAGTAGAATTATTAGGACAAAAAAATAAGATTGAGCTTTATATAGATTCCAATAGTAATGTTGGATATTATGTAATTAATAGAGCTTTAGATATAAAAACGAATGTGTTTCTTAAAGAGAATGCTTATTTGGAGACTTATGATTTCTTTGCAAATGAAAAGAGTAATACAGATTTTAAAGCGGATTTACTGGGATATCGTGCCATGTTTGAATATAGTGTGGGAATGTATGCGAAAGGGAGTGAAGATCATTCCCATAAGATATCTGTAAACCATTTAGTACCGAGTACAGATTCTAATATCAATAAAAGAGCTGTTTTAAATGATAAAGCAAAATGCACTTTTGATGTTGAGAGTTTCATTAAAAAGAGTTCATCTAAATCAAGTGCTTATCAAAAAAGTAAAATTATTAATTTGAGTGATGAATCTATTTCTCATGTTAACCCTATCTTGTTAATTGATGAATATGACGTTATGGCTGGACATGGGGCAACTGTCTCAAAAATTAGTAAAAACGATTTATACTACTTACAAAGTAGAGGGTTAACAGTTCAAGATTCTTTAAAATTAATCACATTTGGATTCCTACTTGAGATCGTTCCTAAATATATGCTTGAAAAAATTGAAAAACTACTAGAAGGGAAGATGAATCATGAATGAGTATCGTAAAGATTTCCCCATGCTAAAACAGGGTTATATTTACTTCAATAGTGCTTCAACTGCATTAAAGCCACAGATCGTCATTGATGCTAGCAATGAGTATTATGAGAAATATAGTGTAAACACGAATCGTGGAGTAGATTCTCTAGGGTATATGGTTACCAATAAATATGAGCAGACAAGAAATAAAATTGCGAAATTTATGAATGCAAATGCTAATGAAATTATTTTTACAAGAGGAACTACTTCTGGACTTAATTTAGTTGCTAGATTCTTTGAATCAGCAATTTTAGAGGATGACGAAATAATTGTATCGATTCATGAACATCATGCCAATTTTATACCATGGCAACAACTTTGTATGCGAAAAAAAGCAAAGTTAATTTTAGTGAAAACGTACCGTGATGGAACAGTTGATTTGGATGATTTAAAAAGTAAAATAAATTTTAATACTAAAATTGTTGCACTCAATCATATTTCAAATGTCTTTGGTGGAATTAACCCGTTAAAAGACATTGCTACTATAGTACATCAATATAACGCTTATTTTGTTGTCGATGGTGCGCAAGGAATTGTACATGAACAAGTAGATGTAAAAGATTTGGACATAGATTTTTATGCTTTTTCTGGTCATAAAATTTATGGACCAACTGGAGTAGGAGTACTTTATGGGAAATATAGTATTCTAGAAAACATGGAACCAGCAGAGTATGGTGGTGAAATGATTGATGTTGTTACTTTGAATAAGACTACATTTAAAAAGCCTCCTTATTGTTTTGAAGCAGGAACAATGATGATTGCTGAGGTTTTAGGACTTGGTAAAGCAATTGATTACATTCAGTCAATAGGTTATTCCAAAATGAATGAACATGTAAAACAGATAAGACATTATTTAATTGAGCGATTAACACAAGAAATAAAAGATATTCAAATTTACAACCGTGATATCGTAGATAGCAATTTAATTACTTTTAATATCAAAGGTATTCATTCTCATGATGTCGCATCTCATTTAGATAGTAAAAAAATTATAATTAGAGCCGGGCATCATTGTGCATCACCATTAATGGAATATTTGGGTGTAGCTTCAACCATAAGAGTTAGTCTAGCATTCTATAATACCAAAGAAGAATGCAATCAACTTGTTGGGGCATTAAAGGAAGTAGGGGATTATCTCAATGTTTTATTCAAATGATATGTTTAAAGCAATGATTTTAGATCATGTAGAAAATCCTAGAAATAAAGGAAAAGAGCATACTGGATATCAATATCAAACATTAAAGAATCCAAGTTGCGGAGATATTATTACCGTTTATATTAAAACAAGGGATAATAAAATAGAAGATATTACTTATGATGTTTCAGGGTGTTCTATCTGTTCTGCAAGTGCATCTATTATGAGTGAGCTATTAATGGGAAAAACAATAGAAGAGACAAATTATATTATTTCTAATTTTAATAATATGGTTATGGGACAAACATTCGATGAGGAAATACTTGGAGAAGCAATTTGTCTAAAAGGAGTTGCTGATGTTCCAACTCGCATTAAATGTGCGATATTAGGTTATAAAGCAATTAAAGAAGCAATAGAAGAAGGTGAATATCACTATGAATAATGAAGAGTATAAGTACGGATTTAATGATGGAGATATTAGTATTATTAAATTTTCAAAAGGTTTAGATGAAAATAAAATCCGTAAAATATCCGAATTAAAAAAAGAACCAAAATGGTTACTCGATTACCGATTGGATTCTTATCAAAAGTTTTTAAAATTAGAAAATCCAAACTTTGGTCCTAGTTTAGAAGATATTAATTTTGATGATATTCATTATTTTGTTAAAGCTAGTGATAAGACTAGTGATCAATGGGAGAATGTTCCAACTAAAATAAAAAATACATTTGATAGGTTGGGTGTTATTGAAGCAGAGGAAAAATTTTTAGGCGGAATTGCAACTCAATATGAATCAGAAGTAGTTTATCACAGTTTGGAAAAAGAACTTAAGGAGAAGGGTGTAATTTTTACAGATACAGATACTGCCATTAAAGAGTATCCTGAATTATATCGAAAATATTTTGGCACGTTAGTAAAAAATGATGATAATAAATATGCTGCTTTAAATTGTTCAGTATTTTCAGGTGGATCATTTATTTATATTCCAAAAGGAGTAAAACTAGAAAAGCCATTGCATTCTTATTTTCGTTTGAACTCTGATAAGATGGGACAATTTGAGCGAACTTTAATTATTGTTGAAGAGGATGCAGATGTAACTTATATTGAAGGTTGTACTGCGCCATCTTATTCTAGTAATTCCCTACATGCTGCAGTCGTTGAAATCTTTGTTGGAACACATGCGAGATGTCGCTATACAGCAATTCAAAATTGGTCTAGCAATGTTTATAATTTAGTAACTAAGCGAGCTATTTGTGAAGAGGGAGCGATTATGGAATGGATTGATGGTAATTTAGGTTCAAAAGTAAATATGAAGTATCCGGCTATTATTTTAAAAGGTGATAATTCAGTTGGAACCACTATTTCTATCGCTGTATCTAGTAAAGATCAAATTCAAGATGCAGGCTCTAAAATGATTCATTTAGGGAAAAATACTTCTTCTAATATTATTTCCAAGTCGATCTCTAAAAATGGTGGGAATTCAATTTATCGAGGCCTTATTTATCACGATGAAAAAGCTATCAATGCGAAAACAAATGTAGAATGTGATACATTGATTTTAGATGAATTATCAAAATCCGATACGATTCCGATCAATATTATTAAAAATGGAACTTCCACATTCCAACATGAAGCTAAGGTGTCAAAAATTTCTGAAGAATTACTTTACTATATTAGAAGTAGAGGAATTAGTGAAGAGCAGGCTAACGAAATGATTATTATGGGATTTATTGAACCATTTACCAGAGAACTACCCATGGAATATGCGATTGAATTGAATCAATTGTTAAAAATGGAAATGGAAGGATCAGTAGGATGATAAATTTAACACCTTCACAAATTGAATATTTAAGAGCAATCTATTATATATCGTTAAAAAACAGAATCACAGTAACTGGAATTGCGGAATATTTAAATTACAGTAAACCAAGTGTTGTAAGGGCTTTAAAAACATTGCATGAATTAAAATTAATTCTTTACGATAATGATGGAATTACATTAACTGATTATGGAAGAAGATATGCGAAAAATATTATACGAAGAGATAATGTCCTTCAAAGATTTTTTACAGAAATTTTGAAAATCGATCCTGATTTAGCAAAGAGGGATGCAGAGAATTTAAAGAATGTTGTTTCTTGTTATACGATATCAAAATTAGAAAACTATGTTGATAATATTTTAGGAGAGGAACCAGAAAAGGAAGATGATTACTGTATTTGTAATAACATAAGTATCCTTTGTGATTGTTCTCAAAGAAAAAAAGCAAATTAATTGCTTTTTTTCTTTTTAAAGAATGTCATCATCACGATGATGACTACAACTGTAATCGCTGGAATTCCAAAAAGAAGAGGATAAGTCTTGTCCATAAATGTATTTTCAACAGTAACGTTTGGATATAAATGACAGACTATAAAAAGTATAATAACAGCAATTATTAATGTAATAATGTTTTTTTTCTTTTCGTTGTCTTTTTTCATAAAACTGAAAATAAATTCATTAATATAGTAAAATCCCATCATTGCACATACAACCATGTTATAGATCCATACCACAGAAAATACATTTTCAATATTATCAAATGAATTTACAATATGAACTTTTTTCATAATGAAATATTCAGGATATCGATACATAGAGGCAATCACATAACCAACAGTACTCATATCCATAAAAAGGACAATTGTCATAATAATGGAAGTAACAAGATAACCAGAAATAAGTACAAGAGTACTATGCTTGTTATTTTTAATATTGCTTTTTGGAATAATTAAAATTGATATATATGGAATAACAGAGTAGGTTAGAAATTTAATTACACCATTTATTACTGGCATCCATCCATCCATTAATATTGGTTTTATATTTTTTAAATCAACAAATTCAAATAGTGAGGTAGTAATGAGAAAATGACAGGCAATTCCTATATAAAACAAAAACAGTGTCGTTCTCCCAATCGCTTCTATTCCTTTGTGATAAGAAAAAACAATAGGAATTAAAAATAGTATTACAATAAAGCTCATTGGCGTTTCTGTTAGGTACTTGGTACTGGCGAAGATACTTAATCCACCTATATCAATCAACAATATTCCAAATATTAATAAAACGATTATTAAATTGATAATAAAACCTAGTTTTTTACCAAATAAGTATTTTACTTTTTCTATTAAATTTAGATCGGGCTGATAATTCATAATCTTACATAATAACCCAATTGGAATTAATCCAATTACAATTGATAAAAGTCCTACAATCCAGGTATCACGTTGAGAAGTTAAAACTATTATAATATTTCCCATTCCTACAAAGAGCGCATTTCCAATCATGGCCCCTATCGCAAATAGTTCAAAGTTGCCAATTTTATTATTATTTTTAAACATACTAACCTCCTTTAGTAGTAGAAGTTGTTGTAGATCCTTTTGTAAACAGTGTGATTTTAGTCTTTATTGAGGTTTCTATCTCTGGAAATTTAGAATCCCAATCGGGTTTTATTGTTTTCCAATATTGATATTCTGTTCGAAATAATTGATCACAAAATCCAAAAATATCACTTTTATATTCTTTCATAACCTTATTCAATGCTTTTTGAACAATCTGTTCTGTTGCTTTGTTGGCCATTTCTTCTATTCGTTTATATTCTTTATCATCTGTTAAATCAATAGCACAATTGATTTCGGATAGACTCGCTTTAGCTGAGATAGCAATCTCACTCTTTATTTGATCTCCATCTTTTTTTACTGTCCCACCAGATTTCATCTTTATGATTTCAAAGGATGCATAATTTCCTGAGTCATCACATGGAAATGGAATAACGCTACTACCGATTTGTCCAGTAATAATACTAAAACCTAAGCTTTCTTCCTCATTTAAATATCCAATTAATTTATTATTTTTAAAAACAGCGACACTGTTAAATACAAGAGCCGTTTTAGGATCTATTTTTGCTATACTATCTGCTTCGTCACTTTTTTTCGTATCTCCTACGATTTCAACTGTTGGTAAGGTCAGTTCTATCCCTTCATTATATATATAGGCTAATGCTTCATCAAAGGAAACTGTTGGAGCAGTACCTTTAAAAGTACTATTTGCAATAAGTGTCTGCATCATACTAGTTGATGGATTTGTTTCTAGAGGAGTTAATACTTTTAATACGTCTTTTGCAGTTCCTCCTTTTGCAAGAATAATATTAAAATCTTTTCTGGACTCTACATCTCGAAAAAGAAAATCTAGACTTTCAAAAAAATGAGTTTTTGCTAAATCTTCGCCAAAGACAATTAAATCTAGATGTCCTATATAAAGTTTTTTTGGAGCTTCTTTTACTGCATTTCGTAATGCTTCATGGACGGTCTTTCCTTTTTCTTCGTATAATACTACTGGGCTTTCATCACTGGAGCTCCCTGCAGTATCACTGCCGCTCTTTTTTGCTTTAAATACCTGCACCGAAACATCAAATAAGTTGTTTTCAACGTCGTAGTCTATTCCGATACTTCCAGCAATTGACATATCATTTAATTCTCGGTAGTTCCAACACCCACTTAAAAGAAAAATAGAGAGAAGTACGATTAAATAACGGAATTTGAAAAATTTCTTTTTTTTCATTGTCCCATTTCCTTTCCTCTATTAACATCCTTCGATGTTAAAAAACTTTTTCTTTTTTGAAATTTACTCTTTTTGGTTATTAGAAGAGTTCCCATTAAATCTTTTGGTATCAGTGGAGTTACCGGTGTTAAATATGGAACACCTAAGGATTTCATACTACTCAAATCTAAGATGAAAATTAAACCTACAATTATAATTCCTATCATCCCGGCTAAAGCGGAAGCAATTAAGAAGAGTAGTCTCCACCAACGAATTCCATTTATAACTTCAAAATAAGTTAAGATAAAACCACTAATCGATGTGATGGCTATAACGATTACCATAATTGGTGAGACAATCCCTGCTGTAACGGCTGCATCCCCTAATACTAATGCTCCAACAATTGAAAGAGAACTTCCGATAATACTTGGAATTCTTGCGTCAGTTTCTCTTAGAATATCAAAGGTAAGGAGCATAAGAATTGCTTCTAAAATGGTGGGAAGAGGAACACCATCTCGCTGCGTTGCAAAATTGACAAGTAGATTAGATGGAATTGTTTCGTGGTTGTAGGTAGTGACGGCGACATAAAAAGCTGGTGTTAATAAAGTAATTACGAAAGCAAGATAACGTACTATTCTTGTATAATTTGCGTTAGTTGCAGTTTGATATAAATCTTCTGGATTTTGGAATAGTTCAATAAATAAGGTTGGAAGAATAATAGCTAGTCTAGAATTTTCAATTAGTAAAATAATTTTTCCTTCTAGTAAATTGACTGTTGCTAAATCAGGTCTTTCTGTCGATAGATAAGTTGGAAAAACATGCTTTGTATTTCCACTAATGGTGTCCACAACATAGTTTCCATCAATAACCGCATCGATATCGATATTTTTTATTTTCTGTTTAATATTGTTTACAATGTCCTCACTTGCTAGATTGGACATATACATAATAGCAACCTTTGTTTTGCTGGATTTTCCGACCGTTTCTTCTTCAATCCATAGAAATTCACTCTTGAGTCTTCTTCTAATTAAACCTAAATTAGTCTGATAGTTTTCTGTAAAAGCATCGTTGGGTCCTTTTAATACTGTTTCATTTTTCGCTTCAGCAACAGTACTATTTAGGAGTCCCTTTGTTTCAATTGCAATCGCAGTATCAAATCCAGAAGCTAAAATAACGGTAAATCCGCTGCACAAATCATAAAGTAATTCATAATAATCATCAACTTTTACTATTTTATGTGCCGGAAGATTTTGTTCTAGGTATGTTGGCAAATCTTTTATTTTCAATTTGTCATTTTTCTTTTCTTCTAGAAATTCTAATACAAATCGGTTTATAATATCGCGGCTACTAAGTGATTCACAAAAAATAATCTTCAAATCATAATTAAAAAAATCCATGTTTTTAAAAATATAATCAGGATTATTATTAGTAGCTTCTTTTATTTTCTTTTCAATTAGGTCGATATCTTTCTCTATTTTTCCCATAATATTACTCCTTTTTCTTAGTATTTCCTAAAGAAAAAGGAATATTCAAAAAAAATCAAACTTGCATTTGATTTTTAAGCTTCTTCAAAGATACAATCTTTTGAGATAATTTCATAAGGATGATTTTCTCTAAATTTTTTACGTTCTTCTTGTGGCATATTTAAAATTTGTTCGGCAATGTCGATATGAAGAATGCCATTTAAATGGTCATACTCATGAGAAAGAACAGTAGCTTCAAATCCTGTAAAGATTTCTATCTTTTTGTTTTCATCTATGTCCTGATATTCGATAACTATTTCGTATGGTCTAGTTACAAGTCCCATATTATCTAAACAGGATGCACAAGCTTCCCAATATTTGGTTTTTCCTTTTCTTGAAATAATAACAGGATTGATAAGAATCCTCGATTCATCGATAGATTCCTCACCAATATTTTTTAAATCGGTATTTCTTATATATATCATTCTTTTTGGGATTCCAAGTTGAATCGCGGCAATAGCTAACAGTTTCTTTGTCCGACTATATTCAGCTAAAATTTCGATTTCTTGTTTGTAATTTTTATCTTTAAAATCAACTTCTTTTGAAATTTGTTTTAAATAATTTAAATCCTTTTCGATTGTTTTTACTCTAAATTCCATATTATCCCTCTTTTTCTAATTATATATCTTTTCATTAGATTATACTATTAAAAATTTAGTAGAAGCTTTGAAATCTGGATAATTTTTGATGTGATATGGAGCTAATGCTATAATTCATTTTTTGCTATCACATATGATATAGAGAAGGAGGAGTTTTTGTGGATGAAATTTTAAATAAGTCGTCAATAGATTACGAATATAAAATAGATCCGACTGGAAGTGCTAGTGCAAATAGTATCGAAAGTAATGAAACGAGCACAGATCTCGTGATTGGGTCACTTAGCATGACTAAATCTGTTGATAAGGCATATGCAACTATCGGTGACATATTGACTTATACGGTTAACATTAATAATAATGGTAATATTCTTGTCTCAGATGTGGTTTTTACAGATATTGTACCTACAGGAGCGACATTTGTCAGTGGGAGTGTTACAGTTGATGGAACTTCACAACCTACATATAACCCAAATACCGGATTTAATCTAGGTAGTATGTTAATATTAGCGTCTAAAACAGTTACATTTCAAGCGGAAGTTACTTCATTACCATCTCCAAACACACTTAGTATCAGGCAGCTACAACGTTTAATTACTTAGTACTTGTTCCAATTAGTGGAAGCTCAAGTAGTAACACTGTTGTTACAACAATTAATGTTTCTACGTTAACTGTTGTTAAATCAGCAAGTACCACTGCAGTTACTGCAGGAGATACATTAACTTATACAACGGTTATTACCAATACTGGTAATATTAATGCTGAAAGTGTAGAATTTAGTGATCCAGTTGCAGCTGAATTGACGTTTGTAACAGGTAGTGTAACAGTAAATGGTACTTCAGAACCTACATTTGATCCAAATGCTGGATTTAGCTTAGGAACATTATCTCCAAGTGATGTTGTTACAGTCGTATTTGATACAACTGTTAACTAATGAATATTAAATCTTTTTCTATCGTCAAGTACTTGCTCAATAACGAATATGTAGTGATTCAAGATAGCAATATAGTAACTGTTAAATTAGTAACCCCCATTATAATATTTAAAGAACTGAAATGTGGTTGTTATACAAAAGTTAAGATTGTGAATAATAGTGGAATGATGATTCATAATCTTATTTATAGTTGTAACACCGATATGTATGACATAACTGTAAATCATAGAGATTGTATGAATAAAGCAACTAAATTAAATTTAGGAAGTTTAAGAAATGGTGGGGTACTATTACTTGAGTATCGACATGAAAAGGACATAAAAACTTGCTCAGTTTTGAGCTATAAGATGTTTATTAATAATTTTTGGAACACAATGTATATCACAAGTAATACTTGAATTACATTGTGTTTTTTGTATTATCAGTGATAAACTACATGATAGTATAAAAACTATTCTGTTTTAAAATATAAAAAAAGAGAATCCTAGTGAAAAATTAAAGCTTTTAAAAACAGTTGACGAAATATATATATAAAACGTATAATTGTTTTAATAATAGGAGGATATATGAAAAGAGCATTAACATTAATACTCTCTACTTTAGAAAAAAAACTGGTTTTTTCAGAGTTGGGTAGTGTTATAATAAAACAAAAATCAATGACAGAGTTAGAGAATAAGAGCAATTTTAGAATTAAAAAGACAACATTTGGATTTACGCTAATAGAATTACTAGCGGTTATTGTTATTATTGCAATTATTGCTATCATTACAACACCAATGATTTTAGGAATGATTGATAAAAGTAAAAAAGGTTCCTTGGGAGATAGTGCCTACGGAATTATAACAGCTGGTGAATTGTTTTCTGTGCAAAATTTATCAGACAATATGGAAGTGTCACGATATGATTTTCAAATTAGAAATGGTAAATTTGTATATACTAAAGATACTACTAAAGAATTGTCTTTTAAGGGCACGATGCCAAAGACCGGCATGCTACAAATTAATACAGATGGAAAGGTTGCAATAGCAATTTGTTCTAATGACTATTGTGCTTGTAAAAGTGTTAATGAATTGAAAGTAACTGTCAAGGATACTAATTGTAATATTGATTCGGAAACTGGAGAAATAGTTGATAATTCAAATAATAATAGTGGTGGATCAAATCCTGTTGGAACAGTTATATCTTAATATGGGAAAAACAGCTCCTGATGGATATTTATTTTGTGATGGAAGTATTTATAATATTAGTGATTATCCAAATCTAGCAGATCAATTAAAAGAAGAGTTTGGTAGTTATAATTACTATGGTGGGGATGGTGTAAATACTTTTGCTGTCCCAAATTTACAAGGGGAGTTTTTAAGGGGATATTCGAGTGGTACTGAGAATAGTGTTACAAAAGGGGTGAAAACGGAAGAAGTAGGAAAGCATCAAGGAGGAACTTTAATTCCTGCCATTTATACTCGATTGGCATCAAATGGAAGTGCAATTATGTGGTTTCATAGATCAAAATTAGGATCTAATAATGATATATTGCCTGTGGATTTTGATTTTATGAATATATCTACACAAACGCCTATACATGAACCAATATTTAATGCTAATAGTAGTCCAAATGCAACAGCTGGTTGGGGACTAAATAACGCAGCAACGAATTATACAACTCGTCCTACTAATACATCTGTTTTATATTGCATCAAATATTAATATTTTGAACTATAAGATGCTTATTAATGAATTTTGAAACACAATGTATATTACAAGTAATACTTGAATTACATTGTGTTTTTTTGCTATTAGTAAATGTCGGTGATTGTCACAATCGGAATATAAGAATAATGGGAAGTTAAAATTTACCAAATCGAGAAAATACCTAAAAAGAATACAAATAAAATATTTGACAAATCGCTAAAATTATGTATAATAAACAGCGATGTAAAGAGGGGGAATCGTGATGGAAGAAACAGAGTTTGATTTTAATAATATTTTATCGATAGTAGGAAAAAGAATCCTTTTAATCTTATTTTTCTTGATATTAGGACTTGGTGGAGCATTCTTTTATTGCTCATCTGCTAGTGAAAAATTTCAAAGTAGTACAACTTTATATGCAAAACCACAAATGATGAATACTGGTGAAATTAATTATAATGATATTTTATCTAGCCAAAAATTGGTAAAAACATATTCACAAATTATCAAGAGCCAAAAAATAGTTGGACAAGTAATTCAAAACTTAAAATTAAAAATGAGTTATAGTGAGATAATTAGTGGACTTCAAGTTTCATCTGTAAATGATACAGAAATTATCTCAATTGTAGTAACAACTGAAGATAGTGCTCTATCTAGAGATATCGCTAATGAATTAGCACGCGTGTTTATTGCAGAGATTAAAGAAATGATGACTTTAGATAATGTTAGTATTATTGATGAGGCAACGGAAAATAAAAACCCTGTGGCACCAAGCTATACAAAGATGTTAATACTAGGTGGTGGAGCAGGACTATGTATTGGACTATTTTTAGCGTTCTTATTAGAATCCATGAATGAGAAAATCAAAAATCATGAAGATGTTAAGAAATATTTAAAGTTAAAGAGTTTAGGAGTTATTCCTAATTATAGTATGGATGACGATGCTGTAGGAAGAAAGAAAAAAGTACTTCAGGCTAATACACCGACCTTAAAATTATTAGCTGATCCAACTAGTGTTATTTCAGAATCCTTCAGAATGCTTCGTACAAATTTGAACTTTATGGATTTAAAGGTTATCAATGTTACATCGACACTTCCAAGCGAGGGAAAAAGTGAAGTAATCTGTAATTTAGCAGTCGCATTTTCACTAATTGGTAAACGTGTTTTAGTTGTAGATTGTGATCTTAGAAAACCAAAAATTCATCGTAATTTTAATTTACCACGCCGTGAAGGAATTTCTAATGTTATTTTATCAAATGGGACTTTAAATGTCGGTGACGTAATTCAGAGTTATGAAGTTGATAAAGGAAAAAATATTAAGGTCGATGTTTTAGGACCAGGTGCTAAAGTGTCAAATCCTTCAGAATTAATTAATAGTAAAAAATTCGAAACGCTAGTGCATGAACTTAGAGACATGTATGATTTAGTATTGATGGATTGTCCACCAATATTTATGATGACGGATGGGGTCTTAGCTTCTAAGTTATCTGATGGGGTTGTGTATGTTATTGAATCAGATCGTGCTGATTATCAAGTGATTAATAGTTGTATTGAACAATTGCAAAATAGTAAAGCATTTATTCTTGGAACGGTTCTTACGAAAGTAAATGTCAAAAGACAAAAGAAACTATATGGACATAAATACGACTATTATTACTCAAATTACGAGGCGTAATTGTGAAAACAGATATTCACAGTCATCTATTACCGTCAATTGATGATGGGTGTAAAGATATTGATGATAGCTTAAAGGCATTAGATCAAGCTAAAAAAGCAGGAGTAAGAAATATTATTTGTACTCCGCATGTTAATTGTTATAAAAAGCAGGATAAAGAAAAAATTCATGAATTGTATGAACGCTTAAAAATAGAAGCTAATAAACGGAATATCAATTTGTTTTTAGGAAACGAAGTTCTTTTAACCAATGATATGATTGAATTATTAAAACAGGATATGGTATTCTCTTTAGCAGATACGAAGTATTTACTAGTAGAATTCAAGAGAAATGAGAATAGACCATTTGAAGATATTGTTTCGTTATTGGACGAAGTGATCGATTTAGGATATAAAGTAATTCTTGCTCATCCCGAATATTATTCAAATTATCGCTCTATATCAAAAATGAAAATATTAAAGCAACAGGGAATTTTACTGCAAATGGATGCGACAAGTATATTGCGTAAATATCATTCAAGGCAAGTTGTTCACTTTACGAAGAAAATATTAAAGGAAAAATTAATTGATTTTATATCAAGTGATATTCATCAAACAGAAGAACGTAATTATAAAAATTACTTACGTTGCTACCGAAAGATGAAAAGACGATATGGAAAGAAGCAAGTAACAAAACTATTTGAAAATGATTCTATTATAGAAGAAAAATTATCTTAGGATAATTTTTTTATTGACAAAATTTTTCGTTTGTTGTACTATTGTATTAGTTAATTAACACAAAGGAGGCGCTATGACATACCAATTTAATAACGATCGTCCAATATACCGACAATTAGTTGAAATGATTGGACGTGATATTCTCTCAGGAGTTTATCCAGATGGGAGTAAGATACCATCCGTTCGAGATTTCGCAAGTGAGTTAAAAGTAAACCCAAATACTGTTGTTCGAGCATTAAATGAATTAGAAAATGAGGGATTGATTCAAACGAATCGAACGAATGGCAAATTTGTTACTATCGACCAAAATAAAAAAACACAATTAAAAGAGCTTCTAGCAAAGGAGCAAGTCGATTATTATTTAAATGAGATGGAAAGTTTGGGATATGATTTTGAACAAGCTCTATCATTATTAGAGACCAGAAAGGAAGAGTTAAATGACATTACTAGAAATTAAAGATGTTTCTAAATTTTACGGAAGAAAAAAGGCTCTTGACCATATTAATTTATCTATTGAGCCAGGAAAAATTATTGGGCTTTTAGGTCCAAATGGAAGTGGTAAAACGACTTTGATAAAATTAATCAATGATTTATTACAACCAGATGAAGGCCAAATCTTAGTTCATGGTAAAAAGGTAGGAATTGATAGTAAAAAAGTGATTTCTTATTTACCAGAGCGGACTTATTTAAGTATGGATATGAAAGTAAAAGAGCTAATTAATTATTTTGCTGATTTCTATACTGACTTCGATTCCAATAAAGCATATGAATTATTAGAACACCTGCATTTAAATGCAGAGGATAAATTAAAAACAATGTCTAAAGGAATGAAAGAGAAAGTACAACTTATCTTAGTGATGAGTAGAAAAGCAGAACTTTATATTTTAGATGAACCTATTGGGGGTGTTGATCCAGCTAGTCGCGATTATATATTGGATACAATATTAACTAATTTTAATGAGAATGCGAGTATTATTTTATCAACACATCTAATCTCAGATATTGAAAGAATCTTGGATGATGTTATTTTTATACAAAATGGAAAAGTTGTTCGTCATACTGATTCTGATACATTGAGATCAGAAACAGGAAAAACAATTGATGAATTATTTAGGGAGGATTTTAAATGCTAGGTAAATTATTAAAATATGATTGGAAATCTTTTCAAAAAAAATGTGGAATATTATTTTTAGGATTATTTCTTTTAGGACTAATTACGTTAGCTTTCCGAAAGATTGCAGGTGCGAACACCATTCTTTCTATTCCAGAGGGATTTATTACAGGTATTTATGTAATCGCTCTAATTGGACTACCATTTTTAGTTTTCTATTATGGATTTAATTATTTTTATCAGACCATGATAAAAGATGAGGGTTATTTGACACATACCTTACCAGTAAAAAAATCATCACTTATTTTATCGAAAGGTATTGTTGCTAATGTATTTTTACTACTTTCAGTAATGGTCAGTGTTGGATGTTTCTTTCTTGTTTTTGGAAATCAAGAGTTGTTAGATGGAATTGTAAAGCTATATGACACTTTTATTAAAGAATTCACTTTATATAGTTTTATTTTAACGATTGTAACAATGGTGGTATCCTTCGTTATTCAATATTTTATGATTACTTTATCAATTGCACTTGGTCAGACGAAAAATGTAAAAAAAGGAATGTATTCATTTATCTATTTCTTTATTCTATATACAGTAAGTCAAATCGTTGCTTCATTAGTAATCTTTGGATATGCTTTATTTGATTCAAAGATGATGACGGTAATAAATAATGATAATATGATGAATATGCACTATTTAAATATCCTTCTTTGGATTGGGTTAATAACAAATATTATTTTTGGAGTTACTTATTATTTTGGAACAGTTCGTTTATTTGAAAGAAAATTAAATTTAGAATAAGTCATACTTGACTTATTTTTTTCTTACTTTTTTGCTATACTATGAGTAGTCAACCAATAGTTGCGCAAAAACAACCGATAGTTGGTAGTCAAAAAAAATAGTTTTCTATATATTAATTGTGAGGTGAGAAAATGAGTTTTAAAGAGAAGTTGCAAAAATTAAGAAAGGATCGGGGATACTCTCAAGAACAGCTAGCTGATATTATAGGTGTATCTAGACAAGCCGTATCAAAATGGGAATCGGGTACAAGCTATCCTGAAACAGAAAAGTTGATTGAACTTAGCAAATTGTTTTCTATGTCATTGGATGAATTACTGAAAGAAGAAATTACCGAAGAAAAACCGATTTTAGATCCGATTGTTGAAAGTGAATTCATCAGTTTCTATAAGAAGTTTTCTTTTATGATTAGTCTTGGTGTTTTCCTATGTATTATGGCGATTGTAGCCACTGCTTTTGTAGAAGATATCTTTCATAGTGAAATTCTAGAAATTACTACTTTCTTTTCCCTTGCATTAGTTGCTGTAGTAATCTTTGTCTATTATGGGATTGAATTTTCTAGATATGAAGAAGTAGAAAAATTATACAAACAGAAGGCGGCAAATAGACCATTGTTACGTGAGGTTTCTAAAAAGTTTTCGATTATGATGACAATCGGTGTTGCTCTTTGTATTCTTGGGGTAATTCTGGGTGGAATAACGAGTGAGCTAACCAATTTAAATGGAGTTCAAGCACTTGCCTTTTTCGGTCCTGTTTCAATTGGAGTTTGGTTATTTATTTACTACGGAATGGAACAAGGTCTTTATAATCCGGAAAAATCGAAACAAAATAATATTGACTCTCCGATTCATGGAGTAATCATGTTGATAGCTACAATTATCTTTCTATTGTGGGGTTTTTTATGGAATGCTTGGCATCCAGCTTGGATTGTATTTCCAATCGGTGGAATTTTATGTGGAATTGTATCAATTATACTTGGTGAAGACTAAGAAACTAGAATATAACAATGTTATATTCTTCAGACTGTTGACAAATAAGT
>DICM01000009.1 GCA_002416285.1 Caryophanales bacterium UBA5026 | reverse complement strand
ACTTGACAGGTACTAGTATCAATTTTCATCCTCTTTTTCAACTTCTACAATAGTTTCATCACTTATTTCACTTTCAGATTCTTCATCTTTTTGGATAAGTGCAACACTACTTACTTTCTGATCTTCTTTTAAATTAATTAGTCTTACACCTTGAGCAACACGTCCAGTGGTAGAAACTTGTTCCAACGGTAACCGAATAATAACACCACTATCTGTAATGATCATTAAATCTTCATCACCATGAACCGTTTTAAAGGAAACAATATTCCCATTCTTTTCCGTAATATTTAATGCTTTCACACCTTTACTTCCTCGATGTGTAATTCGGTATGCTTCAAGATCTGTTTGTTTTCCATAACCATTTTCAGTTACAACTAAAATCTGTTGTCCCTTATCAGCAATTTCACAACCAACACAAACCCCATCACCAACATCAATTCCTCTAACTCCAGCGGCACTTCTTCCCATTACACGAATTTCATTTTCGTCAAAACGGATCATACGGCCATTAGAAGAAGCAATCAAAATTTCTTTTTCACCATCAGTTTTTTTAGCAGCGATTAATTGATCATCTTCACGCAATGTAATTGCCAACTTACCATTCGTTCTGATATTATCAAATTCACGAATATTTGTTCGCTTTATTGAACCGGTCTGCGTACATAAAACAATATACTTGGCAGGATCATTGGCCTCTATCTTCATCATTACTGTAACATTTTCTTCTTTTTCAATCGGTAACAGATTTATGATAGGCAAACCTTTTGATTGTCTACTATATAAAGGAATCTCATATCCCTTTACACGATATACTTTACCTTTATTTGTAAAGAATAATAGATAATCATGAGTCGTCATAGAAATAATATTTTGAGCAAAATCTTCTTCATTTGTTGTCATTCCTTTGACTCCAACACCACCGCGATTTTGAGAACGATACGTTTCACTGGTAGTTCTCTTAATATATCCTTTATTTGTTAAAGTAATCAAAATATTTTCAACTGGTATTAATGATTCATCTTCAATATAATCAATTGCTGACATATCAATATTAGTACGTCGTTCATCGCCATATTTTTCTTTTATTTCAGTTAATTCTGATTTTATAATTCCTAAGATTCTTTCTTCATGAGCTAAAATATCTGCTAAATCAGCGATTAAAATTTCTAATTCTTTTAATTCAGATTCTATCTTTTCTCTTTCTAGACCTGTTAAACGACGAAGTTTCATTTCAAGGATAGCACGAGCTTGAATATCAGTTAATTCAAAACGCGACATTAATTCTTTTAATGCTTCATCATCGTTCTTAGATTTTTTTAATAATTGTACAATTTCATCAATATGATCTAAGGCAATTTTTAATCCTTCTAATATATGAGCTCGGTTTTTTGCCTTTTCTAAATCGAATTCTGTTCTTCGAGTTATAACAATTCTCTGATGTTCAATATATTTTTCAAGCATTTCTTTTAATGATAAAATTCTAGGTTCACCATCAACAATTGCAAGAGAATTAATACCAAATGTAGTCTGTAAAGATGTATGTTTATATAAATTATTTAACACAACATTTGCATTTGCATCTCTTCTAAGTTCGATTACAATACGAACTCCATTACGATTCGTTTCATCACGTAGATCAGTAATACCATCAATAATCTTATCACGTACTAAATCGGCAATTTTTTCAACTAATGAAGCCTTATTAACCATATAAGGTATCTCAGTAATAATTATCTGAGGTTTCCCATTCTTCATCTCTTCAATTTCAGCACGCGAACGGACAGTAATAATACCTTTACCACTATCGTAAGCGCGTTTAATTCCACTATTTCCTAAGATTGTACCACCAGTTGGAAAATCTGGTCCTTTAATGAATTCCATTAAACCAAGTGTATCAATCTCTGGATTATCAATTAAAGCAATTGTTCCGTCGATAACCTCACTTAAATTATGTGGTGGAATATTAGTTGCCATACCTACGGCAATACCTGTAGAACCATTTACTAATAGATTTGGAAATTTAGCTGGCAATACCTTTGGTTCTTTTTCAGATCCATCATAGTTAGGATCAAAATCAATTGTATTTTTATTAATATCACGTACTAATTCCATACTTAATTTTGACATACGAGCTTCCGTATAACGCATTGCTGCTGCTCCATCACCATCCATAGAACCAAAGTTTCCATGACCATCAACTAATAAATAACGGTAGGAAAAATCCTGCGCCATACGGACAAGTGCATCATAGATACTGGAATCTCCGTGAGGATGATATTTACCCATTACGTCTCCAACAATACGGGCACTTTTTTTGTGCGCTACTGAGGATGTTGCACCCATCTCATTCATTCCATAAACAATACGCCTTTGAACTGGCTTTAACCCATCCCGAACATCTGGTAAAGCTCGAGCAACAATTACACTCATAGAATAACTTAAAAATGAATCTCTTATTTCATGAGCAAAAGGTAATTCTTTTAATTTATCCATACTACACCCCCTATACATCCAAATTTTCTACGAATTTAGCATTTTTTTCAATAAATTCTCTACGTGGCTCTACTTCTTCACCCATTAAATCAGATAAAACCTGGTCTGCCAATTTCGCATCTTCTACTGTTATTTTCAACAAAGTACGTGTTTCAATATTCATAGTTGTATCCCAAAGTTGTTCGGCATCCATTTCACCAAGACCTTTAAAACGACTAATTTTAATTTTTGTTGGATCTGGTAAAGTCGCAACATATTCATTTTTCTCATCATCTGTATACACATAATGTACATTTTTATTGTATTCAATACCATATAATGGTGGTTGCGCGGCATAAATATAACCACCCTCCACTAAAGGTTTAAAATAGCGATAAAAGAACGTCAATAATAAAATTCGAATATGAGCACCGTCAACATCGGCATCAGTCATGATGATAATTTTGTGATAGCGTAGTTTTTCAATATTAAATTCTTCACCAATTCCTGTACCGAATGCAGTAATCATAGTACGAATTTCGTTATTCGCAAAAATCTTATCAATTCTAGCTTTCTCTACATTTAGGATTTTACCACGTAGTGGCAAAATAGCTTGAGTAACACTGTCTCTTCCTGTCTTAGCAGATCCACCGGCAGAATCACCCTCTACTAAAAAAATCTCTGATACTGTCGCATCCTTGCTAGAACAATCTGTTAATTTTCCAGGAAGATTAGATAATTCCAACCCTGTTTTACGTCTCGTTAACTCACGAGCTCTTTTTGCTGCAACACGGGCACGAGCCGCTGTCATTGATTTTTCAATAATAATTTTGGCCTCATCTGGATTTTCAAGTAAAAAGCGTTCAAATCCATCACTGAAAACATTATCAGCAATCTTTCTTACTTCACTATTTCCTAGTTTCCCCTTGGTCTGTCCCTCAAATTGTGGGTCAGGGTGCTTACAAGAAATAATCATCGTAAGTCCTTCTTTGACATCTTCACTTGTCAAGGCTTCATCTTTTTCTTTTAAAATATTATTTTTACGTGCATAATTGTTAATAATTCTACTAAGGGCACGCTTTACACCTTCCTCATGTGTTCCACCTTCATGAGTATTAATATTATTAGCAAAAGAATATATCATAGAAGTGTAACCAGAATTATATTGAAGGGCAACTTCTAATGAAATATCATCTTCCTCACCCATTAAATGAATAATTGGATGAAGTGGTGTTTTATTCTTATTAAGTTTCTCGACATAAGCACTAATTCCGCCCTGATATACGAATTCTTCTTTTTTCTTTGCTTCTCCTATTTCACGATCATCGCAAAGAATAATTCTAAGGCCACGATTTAAAAAGGCTAATTCTTGAACTCGAGTTCGTAATATTTCATAGTCATAAACGATTGTCTCTTTAAAAATATCTGGATCAGGTTTAAATGTAACAGTTGTTCCCGTACGATCTGGAGAACAACTGTCAATTACTTTTAAAGGTTCAGCTGTATGTCCACCATTTTCAAAGCGAATAAAGTGTACTTTACTATCTTGATATACTTTTACTTCTACCCAAGAACTAAGCGCATTTACAACACTAGCACCTACTCCGTGAAGTCCTCCAGATACTTTGTATCCCCCTCCACCGAATTTTCCACCAGCATGTAAAACAGTGTATACAGTTTCAACTGTCGATAATCCAGTCTTTTTATGAATTCCTGTTGGAATACCACGACCGTCATCTTTTACAGTAATTGAATTATCTGGATTGATAATAACTTCGATATCATCACAATATCCTGCTAATGCTTCATCGATTGCATTATCTACTATTTCCCAAACCAAATGATGTAAACCAACAGAACTAGTTGATCCTATATACATTCCTGGACGTTTTCTAACAGCTTCTAGACCTTCTAGTACTTGAATATCCGATTCATCATAGTGTTCTATCTTTTCTTCCATTATTGCACCTCTTTCATTTTAATAACATTTCCACATTCTATTTCAACCAACTTGGATGTGTTTAATAAATCTTCATCTAAATTTGTTAAATCAGTAGTAGTAATAATTGTTTGAATATCTCTTGGTAAACAACATAATAAGTTATTTCGTTTCGTTTCATCTAATTCGCTAAAAACATCATCTAATAACAAAATGGGATATTCACCTGTCTGTTGTTTAAAAATTGGAATTTCACTTAATTTTAAAGCTAGAATTGCCATACGTTGTTGACCCTGTGAACCATATTCTTTTAAGTTCATATCATCTACATAAAAAGAATAATCGTCTCTATGCGGCCCTGCTAAAGTTGTTCGCACCTTTTTTTCTGCTTCCTTCAATTGTTCTAATTTCTGTACTAGTGCTTCTTCTATCCCTTCTTTGCTGTAATGTTCAATGTCAATACCAGGTTCATAGCGAATAGAAAAACCTTCTTTACCAGAAATTTTTAGAAAATATTCTTCAACAAACTCATTAATTCGGTCGATATATTTTTTTCGCATACGATATAAAAAAGTAGCCTTATCTATAAAATAGCGAGTTAAAATCTGATAATAGATATCATCAAAATCAACACCAACATGATCTTTTAAATAATCATTACGCATTTTTAAAAGTTTATTGTAATCATTTAGTACAGTCAAATAAGTATGATTTAATTGACTTAATTCAAGATTAAAATATCTTCTTCTCGTATTGGGAGCACCTTTCATTAACTCTAAATCTTCCGGATAAAAGATAATAATATTAACTTTAGAAACATAGTCACTTACCTTTTTAATAAGGTCACCATCTACTTTTAATCTTTTTTTCTTTTCTTGTAATGTTAATTCTAAATTAGTATCTAACTCATTAATAGAAAATGTTCCATTAATTCTTGCAAAATCTTGACCTTGTGCAATTAAACTTTGATCAACATAAGATCGATGGGACTTTGTAAGACCTAAAACATAGATACTTTCTAGTAGATTCGTTTTTCCCTGAGCATTATTTCCATATAGAATACTACGACCCTGTGGAAATGATAAAAAAAGATCAGAGTAATTTCTAAAATTTTTGAGTGTAATTTCCTTTAAAAACATTATCTACCTTCTTTTTGCCATTTTATCCGCGTATTTAGAAAAATTACTTTTATTAGTACTCCTATACACACTTATCATTATATCACAAAATAAAAGAAAAAATAAGCATTATCGCTTATTTTATAGGCATTTATTTAATTTTCTACTCCTTAAAACTACCTGTAATCTAGTTGCTCTTAATGCTTGATTTTGTAAAGAACCATACGAGAGGTATAATGGTAACTCTAAACCATTATAAAATAAGACTTTGGAATATTTCCCGGAACGTTGATACTCTTTTAAATGACTTATCGAAATCCAACTACAATCTTCAAATCGCGGTGAACTTGTCGGAAAAAAGATTAATTCCCTACTTTCTTCAACAATAATAGGTGCTTTATAATTAATTCCTAATAAATTCTTAGTTCCTTCAAATCTTCCAACATAAGAACTCCCAAAAAAACGACAACTGTGATCAATAATAGATGTAGTTGATACATTTAAATCAAATTCTCTTTCTTCTTCATAAATTCGCGAGCGATTTCCAGGAAGTGCAATTACTGCTAAAGTGGACCCATTAATTTCATATAATTCTTTCATATTATCCCCCCAATCATTAGATATTTGGATCAAAAATATCTAATAATCTCTCTTATACATCGCTTTCCTGTCGAAAAAGCACAGATAATAAGGAGAATGATATTATTTTATAAAAAAATCCACATAAGTGGATTAATAGGTACGAATTGGAAGAATTAATTGAATTAAGTCATCGCTTTCTGGATTTTTTAAAATAATTGGTTTAATTTCTCCATTAAATAATAATTCTACTTCTTCACACTCTAATGATTTTAATGCGTCAATCATATATTTTGAACTAAATGCGATTTTGATTTCTTCAGTATTATCTTTAATGGCCTCTATAACTTCCTCAACATTACCAATTTCTGGAATATTTGATGAGATAATAACTCTATTTTCATTACTTTCAAATTTAATGGTATTTTTATCTGCTTCATTTGTAAGTAGAGAAGCTCGGTCAATTGAATCATAAAAATTTGTTAAATTAAGTTTAATAGTAAGCATAAATTCAGTTGGAATTAATTTGGAAGTATCTGGATAAGTACCATTAATAAGACGTGACATCATAATGATACTATTGAATTTGAATATAACTTTATTATTAAAGATGTGTAATTCAATTTCGCCTTCTTCATCACTAAATAATTTTACAAGTTCATTTAGATTTTTGGTAGGAATAATAATATTAATATTTTCTACAACTGAATCATTTAATTCAATTTTCTTTTTTGCTAATCGATAAGAATCAGTTGCTGTACATTCCATAATATTTCCTTCAATTTTAAAGTTAATTCCTGTTAACACTGGTCTAGACTCCTGTGAAGATGTAGCAAAAGCGGTCTGTCTAATAATATTACGAAAAACTTTTTTACTTATTAAAATTGGATTCTTGTGATCACTTAAATCTAATATAGGAAATTCCTCTGGTCTATTACAATTTAAATGGAAAGAAGAATTCGTGGTTGTTATATAAATTTTATTATCGACAACTTCCTCAATTGTAATAATTACATTAGGAAGCTTGCGGATAATTTCGTAGATATAACGACCTGAAACAACAATTTCTCCAGTTTTCTCTATAGTTTCAATATCTTTTGCTTCAATAAATGTTTTAATTGCAATATCATTATCTGTACTCATAAGATATAAGCCTTCATCGGTTAGTTCAAATTTAATACAATTTAATACAGGAATTATATTCTTACTAGATATTCCTTTAATAACATAATTTAAGTGCTCCATTAAAGTGCTCTGTTTAATTTCTAATTTCATAATCATTCTCCTTTATATTTATTATTATATATATTATCTTTATTATAGAAGTGGATAAAGTGGAAAAGTGTGTAATACTCTTTAAAATAAATGATTTTGATCAAATTCTAGAAGTGGATAAAGTGTGTAATAAATGCACTTTTCCCCATTCTATTTTATTTGACTAATAATCTTATTAATTTCGATATTTAATTTATGATCTGTTTTCAACTGATTTTTAATTTTATCCACAGAATGCATAACTGTAGTATGATCTTTCCCTCCAAATTCAATTCCAATTTTTGGAAGAGATTCTTCTAGGTAAGTTCTACAGATATACATGGCAATTTGTCTTGGAAAAGCAATATTAGCTGCCCTTCTCTTACTTTTCAATTCTTCAACACTGATATTGTAAGTAGTTGCTACTAACTGCATTACTTGATCAATTTTATTTTTTGATATCACGCTTTTTACAAAATAATCCTTTAATGCTTCAATTGTAAGGTCTATACTAATATCGCTTCCATTCATCATGGTAGCATAAGCAACTACTCGTGTGATTGCTCCCTCTAATTTTCGTATGTCACTGGTGCAATTACTAGCGATATATTCTTTAACATCTTTTGGGAATGGAGAGACTAACATCTGTCCTTCTATTTTCTTATCAATAATATTCATTCTCAGTTCAAAATCTGGAGGAAGAATATTAATGGTAAGACCCCAGTTAAATCGTGTTCTTAAACGATCTTCAAGAAGTTTCAAGTCATCTGGTGAACGGTCTGATGATATGATGATTTGCTTATTATTTCCATATAAATCATTGAAAGTATTGAAAAATTCCTGTTGCGTCTGATTCGCATTTCCTAAATACTGAATATCATCGATGATTAGAACGTCCACATCACGATATTTCTTTTTAAAGATATCAACCGTATCAAAATTGTTGCCTTCTTTTGATTTCTTATTGATACCGATAAAGTCAGAAACGAATTTTTCACTCGTTACATATAAAACAGTCTTTTTCCCCTGCTCTAATATGTAGTTTCCAATGGCGTGCATCAAATGTGTTTTTCCTAGACCACTATTTCCATATATAAATAGTGGATTATACATATATCCAGGATTTTCTGCAACAGCAAGCGCAGTGGCTTGAGCAAATTTGTTACTCTGCCCTACTATGAAATTTTCAAATGTGTACTGAGGATTTAGGTTACTTTCAAATTTCAAGTTAGAAGGAACCCCAATATGATCCGTATCAATTTCAATATTAGTTTCTACTTCCTCTTTTGTGAAATATTCAAATTTGAAATTACTGCCAGAAATTTCTGTGAATAACTCCTCAATTAATTCATTATAGTTCTCTTTTAGATTTTTCTTATGAATATACATAGGGACGATGACTTTTACCAAGTTATCCTTTATATCATGAATAATAGATTCAGAAAACCAGGTATCATAAGCAATTGGTGAAATCTCAGTTTTTATTCGCTCTAAAAAAGATTTCCACAAAACTTCTTTGTTCATTTAAGTCAACACCCCCGTCCTGCTCAAATAATTACCTATATAATACAATAAAAAAATGGAAAATAAAAGGAAAAAACGCGAAAATTGTGGAAAAAAAGTAATTCACATAATATTCCACATTAAAAATCATTAAAAAAACAATCCAAAAAGAGTATTTCCACACAGATGTTGATAAGTTATTCAACATGATTATAACCTGTACAAAAGTTTTCCACATCTATGTGTATAAAATGTATAATTCTATTAAAACAAAAAGAAAAATGTCGAATTTTGTTGTGTAAAACTATGTTTATAATTATTTCCCATAAAAAATTCTTCCACATTTAATAAAATATTTCCCAAACAAAACTTTGAAAATGAAATAGAATGTAGTAGAATGATGGTGGTGATTAAATGGAAAGTTTTCTACTTGAACAGAAAAAAATTGCTCATCGCGGTTTCCACAATGAACAAATTCCAGAGAATTCTTTAGCTGCATTCCAAAAAGCAATAGAAAAAGGATATCCAATCGAATTGGATTTACACATTATTAAAGATGGAACAATAATTGTTTTTCATGATGACAATTTGAAACGTATGACTGAAATTAATAAAGATGTTAAAGATTTAGAAGTATCTGATTTATCCACCATCTATTTAAAAGATAGTATGGAAAAGATTCCCACTTTTTCACAGGTTTTAAAATTAATCAACGGTCAGGTTTCTTTAGTTATAGAATTAAAGTATGATGTTAAAAAGAATAAATTAGATCGAGCAGTAGCTGAGATATTAGATAATTATCATGGCGAATATGTTGTAAAATCATTTTGGCCATTTTCGGTATTATGGTGGCGTATTCATCGCCCAGAAGTAAAAAGAGGCCTTTTGATTAGTATTAAGGATCAAAAAAGATATAAAACTTTTTTATTAGAACATTTAAATTGGGTATTAAAACCAGATTTTATCTCCTATCAAGTGGGGTTTTATAATCGAAAATTTATAAAAAAAATGCGAAAAAAAGGTATTCCAGTATTATTCTGGACTATATATAATAAAGATGAATATCATAAGGCAAGTGAGTTTGGAACTGGGTATTTAGTTGAAAAGATAGAAAAATGGTAAAAAGCATTTGACAAAACCAACGAATCCCTATATAATTGTAAAAGCAAACGCGAAAAATATAGTTCGGGAGGTGGATTATGAAAAGAACTTATCAACCAAATAATCGTAAGAAAGCAAAAAAACACGGTTTCTTTGCTCGTATGAAATCAAATGTTCTTAATAGAAGAAGAAGAAAAGGACGCAAAGTTTTAGCTCATTAATAACATCCACTGTTCTCAGTGGATTTTTCTTTCTAAGGGGTAATAGCATGAAAAAGAGAAATATCATAAAGAAGAACACTGATTATCAGCGAATTATTCAAACAACAAAACCGTTTCGATACAAAGAATTCATTATTTATAAAGAAAAAATAGATGATCCTAGCTACTATTTTGGTTTTTCTGTGAGTAAAAAAATATGTAACGCTGTTATAAGAAATAAGTTACGTCGTCAAATAAAGGATATTCTCGATCAAAAGAACTATCAAAATGGCTTTAATTGTATTATAATGGTAAGGAAGGGCATATTGGATATCTCTTATCAAACGATGAGAGAAAATTTATTTTATTGCTTGGAAAAAATAAATGTATTAAAGGAGAATGAACATGAAGAAAACGACTAGAAATAAGTTAGCAATAACGCTTGTCTCAGGATTTTTGATTTTGAATTTAACAGGATGTACTAAACAATTAAAAAACGAGCAGGGAAAAATTGTAAAAAATAATGAAACCGGTCAAGCTTTAACAAAAAACATTTTATGTAAGCCAACTGATGAAGAGACTCTAAAATTATATGAAGACTATAATAAGCAAGCTTCTGAAAAAAATAAAATTAATTTAGATAGTCTTGATGATTGCAAAGATATGAAATTAGTTGGTGGCAAATACGATGGAATTTGGACAAGTCTATTTGTAAAACCTCTTGCTTGGGTTATTATTAAAATTGGTAATTTATTAAATACATATGGATTAGCGCTAATTATTACAACAATTTTAATTCGTTTAATCGCATGGCCATTTACAAAAAGTGGGGCTATGCAATCAGAAAAGTTAAAAAAGGCTAAACCAGAATTAGATAAATTAGAGAAAAAATATAAAAATAAAAATGATCAAGAATCACAAATTCAAAAATCACAGGAAATGTTTGCGATTTACAAAAAATATGGAGTGAAGCCGCTATCTGGATGTTTATTTCAATTTATACAAATACCATTGTTCTTTGCTTTTTATGAGGGTATTAGTAGAATCCCGGCTATTTTTGATGAAACTTTCCTAGGCTTTCAACTAGGGACAAGTCCACTTACAGCAGCATTACAAGGACATTATTATTATTTAATTTTAATTATATTTATCGTATCTACAACATATTATTCATTCAACTTAAATAGTGGTGCCGCAATGAGCGCTGATCAAGAAAAACAAATGAAAACAATGAAAAATTTTATGACTATATTTATGACTTTTGCAGCATTTTCAATTTCATCAGGAATCGCAATTTACTGGGTAGTATCAAGTTTAATGTCAATTGCTCAAAATTTATGGGTGAAAAGAGGAATGAAACATGATTAAAACTTACAAGTATCAAGGTAAAACAGAAGAGGATACAATTGAACAGGGTTTGTCTGAATTAAAAGTAACGAAAGATCAATGTTTTTATCAAACAAATTATGAACAAGGAAAATTATTCAAGTCTGGAAAATATCAAGTTGAAATTTTACTTAAGTCTGATGTAGAAAAGTTTCTAAAGGACTACTTTAATGAATTAGCACAAAAAATGAATATTGAAGTTAATGCAATTATCACTTGTGAAGATAATAATTTTAATATTGAGCTTGATACAAGTGTAAATAATGTTTTAATTGGAAAAGAAGGAAAAAATCTTCATGCACTTTTAACTTTGATTCGTCAAACGGTTCATGCAGCAACACCTTTTGGTATAAAAGTAAGCTTGGATATTTCGGGATACCGGAAAAGACAATTTCAGGTATTAGAAAATGAAGTTAGAAAAATTGCTGAAGAGGTAGCAAAAACTGGTATCGAAGCAGCATTAGATCCGATGAATTCTTATGAAAGACGATTTGTTCATTCCATTATTTCTACAATAAAAGGGATTTGTACAAAAAGTGTTGGTGAAGGAAGAGAAAGACATATCATTATAGAAAAAGAAGAAAATTGATACTAGTACCTGTCAAGT